>NZ_JBEZYN010000012.1:0-243674 GCF_040638605.1 Streptomyces sp. NPDC026092 | reverse complement strand
GATGGTACTGCAGGGGGGACCCTGTGGGAGAGTAGGACGCCGCCGAACAATTTTTAGCCTCAACCCCCGGACCTTGTCCGGGGGTTGAGGCATTTCTGCGTTCAGGCTGTTTTCGGCCAATGATTGATGTGGTCATGACATGTCAGGCCCGCTGTGTCACCCTCGTGGCGCACTCCGAACCCGGGCGGCTCACCCAGCGGCCTGGGTTCCCCCCCACCCACAGTGCTGTGGCAAGGAGGAGCGACCGACATGAAGTACACCCCCTTACTGTCCGGATTGACCGCGCTGGTGATCGCGGCCGGCATCGGTGCTTCCACGACGGCGTATGCCGACGCCGCCGACCTCAAGGTCGACGGCGTCATCGTCGTCTCGGGGAACACCTGCAGCTGGACCAATGCCAGTTCCAGTGCCAATCCGCCGAGCGCGCTCACCGTCGACCGGGCCACGATCAACAAGCCCGGCGGCAATCTGACCTGCGGCGGCGGTATCTCCGCCTCGCTCAACAACAACCCGGCCTTCACCTTCGACGACACCGCCGGTACCGCGCGGACCGACGTCATCGACATCACCGGGCAGCAGTCGTTCGTCTCCTGTCGCTACAAGGCGACGAACATCGTCTGGAACCGTGACGGGTCGACCAGGAAGTACGTGAACACGCCGTTCACGGCCAGCAAGGTCTCGGGCTCGTTCCTGTGCCCGGGGTCCTTCAGTGCCGCGGCCGGAGAGGCCTCCGTCGTGTTCCGTTGATCCGGGCAGGTGAACCACGCTTGATCGGTGGCCGGTGCGGGTTCTTCTCCGCGCCGGCCACCGGTCCGTGTGGCTCAGAGGCGGCCGGCGGCCTTCAGGGCCAGGTAGGCGTCGGCCAGGGCCGGGGCCAGGTTGTCGGGGGTGGCGTCGACGACCGTGACGCCGTGGCGGCGGAGCTGGTCCGCAGTGCGGTGGCGCTGGGCCTGGGTCTGCGTGGCGGCCGCGGCTTCGTAGACGCCGTCGATCGTGCCGCGGTGGGTGGTCATCTCGTCGGTGCGCGGGTCCGTGACCGAGGCCAGGAGGACCGTGTGGCGCTGGGTGAGCTGAGGCAGCACCGGGAGGAGGCCCTCCTCGATCGGGGCCGCGTCGAGGCTGGTGAGGAGGACGAGGAGCGAGCGGCGTGGGGCTCGGGCCAGGGCCGTCGCCGCGAGGGCGCGGGCGTCCGTCTCCACGAGCTCCGGCTCCAGTGGGGCCAGCGCGTTGACCACGGCGGGCAGGACGTCGCCGGCGGAGCGGCCCTGGACCTGGGCGCGGAGGCGGCGGTCGTAGGCCAGGAGGTCGACGCGGTCGCCGGCGCGTGAGGCGAGGGCGGTGAGGAGCAGGGTGGCGTCCATCGCGGCGTCGAGGCGGGGGACGTCTCCGACGCGGCCGGCCGAGGTGCGGCCGGTGTCGAGGACGATCAGGATGTGTCGGTCGCGCTCGGGGCGCCAGGTGCGGACGGCGACGGTTGTCTGGCGTGCGGTGGCCCGCCAGTCGATGGAGCGGGTGTCGTCACCGGGGACGTACTCGCGGAGGCTGTCGAACTCCGTGCCCTCGCCGCGGGTGAGGACGCTGGTGCGGCCGTCGAGCTCGCGGAGGCGGGCCAGTCGGGACGGCAGGTGCTTGCGGCTCGTGAACGGGGGCAGGACGCGGAGCGTCCACGGCACGGTGTGGTTGCCCTGCCGGGCGGACAGGCCGAGGGGGCCGTAGGAGCGGACGGTGACGCGGGCGGCGTGGCGGTCGCCTCGCCGGGTGGGGCGGAGGGACGTCGTGAGGCGGCGGCGCTCGCCCGCGGGGACGGTCAACTTCTGGCGTGAAGCGGCCTGTTCGGTGCCGGGGAGCCAGCTGCTGGGCGGCCAGGCGTCGCGGAGTTGGGCGCGGAGGCGGCGGCGGGACGGGTTGGTGACCGTGAGCTGGACCTCGGCGCCGTCACCCAGTCGAACTGTTGTGTCACCACTTCGGGTGAACCGCAGCGTTCGCACTGGCGCGGCCATCGCGTAGTCGCACAGAATTGCGAGTGCGAGGGGTGCGTTCACCGCGAGCATCCCCGTCCAACTGGGGGCGAGGAGGCCGACGGGGAGGGAGCCGAGGGCGGCGAGCAGTGCGGTTCGTCCGGTGAGGGCCATGGGGCGCCGTTCTCAGCGGGGTACGGGGACGTGGGCGAGGATCGAGTTGATGACGGAGTCGGCGGTGACGCCCTCCATCTCGGCCTCCGGGCGCAGTTGGACCCGGTGGCGGAGGGTGGGGAGCGCGAGGGCCTTCACATCGTCGGGGGTGACGTAGTCCCGGCCGGTGAGCCAGGCCCAGGCGCGGGCGGTGGAGAGCAGGGCGGTGGCACCTCGGGGGGAGACGCCGAGGGTGAGCGAGGGGGATTCACGCGTGGCACGACAGATATCGACGACATAGCCGGCGATCTCGGGGCTGACCGAGGTCTTGGCGACGGCATCGCGGGCGGCCTCGAGTTCGGCGGGGCCGGCGACCGGTCGGACTCCGGCGGCCTTGAGGTCGCGGGGGTCGAAGCCGTTCGCGTGCCGGGTCAGGACGTTGATCTCGTCGTCCCGGGAGGGCAGCGGGACCGTCAGCTTCAGCAGGAAGCGGTCCAGTTGGGCCTCGGGGAGGGGGTAGGTGCCCTCGTACTCGACCGGGTTCTGGGTCGCGGCGACGAGGAACGGGTCCGGGAGGGGACGGGGGGTTCCGTCGACGGTGACCTGACGCTCCTCCATGGCCTCCAGGAGGGAGGACTGGGTCTTGGGGGGCGTGCGGTTGATCTCGTCGGCGAGCAGCAGGTTGGTGAAGACCGGGCCCGGCTGGAAGGAGAACTCGGCGGAGCGGGAGTCGTAGACGAGTGAGCCGGTGACATCGCTCGGCATCAGATCGGGGGTGAACTGGACGCGCTTGGTATCGAGTTCGAGCGCGGCCGCGAGCGCGCGGACCAGCAGCGTCTTGGCGACGCCGGGGACTCCTTCGAGGAGGACGTGGCCCCGGCACAGGAGGGCGACGACGAGTCCGGTGACGGCGGGGTCCTGGCCGACCACGGCCTTCCCGATCTCGGTGCGCAGGGCCTCCAGGGAGGCGCGGGCGCTGTCCGAGGTCGTAGCGGTCTCGGGGGTCGGGGCGCTCATGAGGTGCGTATCTCTCTTTCGAGGGCGTCGAGTTGGTCAGCCAGGCGGATGAGTGCGGCGTCGTCGGCGGGAGCCGGGCCGAAGAGCAGGTCCCTGGGGTCCGCGCCGGTTCCGGGGAGCCTGGTGGAGAGCGCGGGGAGCAGGGTCTCGGGGGAGTGGGCGTCCTGGGCGGCGACGCCCAGGAGCGGGGCGATCCGGGTGCGGGTCGCGGTGCGCAGGACGGCGGCGGCGCGGTCGCGGGCGTTGGCCTTGCGGTAGAGGCGGGCGCGGCCCTCGGTGGCTTCGGAAGCGCGGATGGCGACCGGGAGGGGTTCGGTCACCAGGGGGCCGAGGCGGCGGCCTCGCCAGACGGCGGCGAGGACGGCGGCCAGGGCGAGTTGGAGCGCGCCCCAGAGCCAGCCCGAGGGGACGAGCGAGAAGAAGCTGTCGGTGGTGCTGTCGGGGGACTCGCCCTCGGGGGTGCCCTCGGTGGCGGAAGGGTCCGAGAGGGAGGGGAGGTACCAGAGGAGATGCGGGCGGGAGCCGAGGAGTTGCAGGGCGAGCGAGGCGTTGCCCTGCTTGTCGAGACGCTCGTTGGTGAGGAGGTCGGCGGAGCCGAGGAGGACGGTGTCACCGCCTCCGGCGGTCGGCAGGGCGACGAGGGTGGGGCGGTCTTCGACGGGGTAGCAGGTGGTCGCGTCGTCGACGGCAGTGGAGTAGCGCTCGCCGCCGAGGTCGACGCTGCCGGCGCGGACGGCGGCGGGAAGAGCGCAGTGCGGCTCGCGGGCCTTCACCGAGGTGCTGGGGGCCGTCGTGACGCCCGGGGCGAGGGTGCCGAGGGAGGCGGCCCCGGCGCCGACGAGGACGGTGCGGCCACCGGAGGCGGTCATGGCCCGGTGCAGGGTGAACTGCTGATGGTTGGTCAGCAGGTCCGGTGTGGCGACCAGGAGGGTGCTGTCGGCTCCGGCGGCGCCGGTGGCCTCGTCGAGGGTGGTGACCACCTGGAGGGTGACGCCCTGGGCCTTGAGGAGCTCGGCGACGGCGCGGCTGCCGTTGGGGTCGGCGGAGCGCGGGTCGAGGTGGCCGTGGTGGTCGGCGGAGCGCACGGTCGCCAGGACGATGCCGCCGATGAGGACCAGGGCGAGCAGGACGAGCACGCCGCGGGCCCGGGTCCAGATCTGGCGGGGTGCGAGCGAGGTCGAGGTGGTGCTGGTGCCGGGCCGGCTCATGCGGGCGCCCCCGCGGTGTCGAGGGTCGGCCTGGTCCGCTCCAGGGAGGTGTCCAGGTCCTCGATGCGGCGGTACGCGGGCTCGTCGGCGGTGCGGCCGCCGTACGTGACGTCGTCGAAGGAGCGGGCCGCGGCGCGGAGTTCGTCGGTGTGGGCGGGCAGGGTGCGGGCGGCTTCGGCGGCGGCCTCGTCGGCGGTGCGGCCGGGGCGCGGGTCGAGCAGGGTGCGCTCCTCCAGGGAGCGGACGATGGCCCGCATCCGTTCCTGGACGGCCTCGTTCCAGCGGCCGCCGGCGGCGTGCCGGGCGGCGGCCGTCCGGTGGTCGTCGGCGGTGCGGGGGCCGTCCTCGAAGAGGGAGTCCCCGGTGGCGGGGGTGCGTCGGGGGGTGCCGAGGCGCCACCAGAGCGCGCCGACCAGGGCGAGCACGACCACGACGATCGCGACGAGTCCGAGCAGGCCGCCCGGGGTCGCGCTCGAGGCCGCGTCCAAGAGGCCACCGACCCATTCCCAGAAGCGGTTGAGGCCGCGTTCGAGGAGGCTGGGGTCGTTCTCGTGGTACATCGGCTTGGACAGTTCCCGCTCCGCCGCCTCCTGGGCGGGGACGCGGGGAAGGTCCACCGGTATGTCGTCGGTGGCCAGGAGCGGCCGCCGCGTCGTGATCGTGCCCCCCGTTTCGATCACCCCGTCAGCTCCCGCCGGCCGGGTCGCCGGGGGCGGGTCCGTAGCCGGGGACACCGGCGGCGCGGGCGAGTTCGAGGTCCAGGGCTTCGCGGCGGATGCGCTGGTCGACGTAGAGGAGGACGGTCACGCCCGCCGAGATGGGGTACGTGATCGCGTTGATGAGGATGCCGCCGATGCCGTTGATGATCAGGAACGGCCAGCCGAACTCGGGGGTGGAGCCCGAGAGCAGGCTGTCGAAGCCGCCGCCGTCGACGGCGTACGCGATGATCGCGAACGGGACGGCGACGATCATCGCGACGATGAAGAGGATCAGCTGCGTCAGCAGCGTGATGCCGAAGATCCGCCACCAGGAGCCCTGGACCAGCTTGGCGGAGCGCTTCAGCGAGGTGATGACGCCCTGCCGTTCCAGCATCAGGGCCGGGGAGGCCAGGCTGAAGCGGACCATCAGCCAGATCACGAGCACCAGGCCGCCCAGCGCGCCGAGGGCGACGAGTGCCCCGCCGGCCACGGAGCCGACGAGGAGGCCGGGCAGCAGGGCGACGAACATGATGCCCGCGCTCATCAGCGGCAGGAGAAGGGTCAGCCCGCAGAGCTGGAGGAGCCGGGGCCGGGCCTCCCGCCAGGCGTCGCCGAGGGAGACCGGGCGGCCGAGGACCGCGCGGCTGATAACCACGGTGAGCAGCGCGGCGCTGACCAGGGTGGCCATGATGAGGATGAGGAGCGCAGGGATCGAGGCGATCAGGCTCGTCTGCAGGGAGTCGCCGAGCTGGGCGAGGGCCTCGTCCGGGGTCGCGTCCGGGTTCAACTCGGGCGGCGTCGGGGCGAGGAAGCGCTGGACGAGTATGTCGGCGGTCTGGGAGATCACCGCGACCGTGACCGTGATCGTGAGGACGGTGCGCCAGTAGGTACGCATCGTCGACACCGCGCCGTCGAGGATCTCGCCCATGCCCAGGGGGCGCAGCGGGATCACACCGGGCTTGGCGGCCGGGGGCTTGCCCCAGTTGCCGTACGGCGGCGGGCCGCCCCAGCCCGGGCCGGGCTGGGGGCCGTGCGCCTGGCCGGGGATCGGGGCGGTCGGCGGGGACCACTGTCCGGCGGGCGGCTGGTCCTTGGACCACTGGGGGGCGGAGTCGTTCACGTCACCGGGCGCAGTGGGCCGGGGGACCCCGGAACCGTCCTGGCCGTCGGAGGGAGCGGATCCGGGCGAAGTCCAGCCCGGAGTGTCGTTCACGGTCGTCCACCTCGAGGAAGGGTCGCGGGGCGGCCGGCTCGGCGAGCCGGCACGGTCACAGTGGCCGTTCCCCTCACGGGGCGGCGGGCCGTGAGCCATCGTGCCACGAGGGGCCCGTCGGTGGGCGAGGGCCTTGTATCACGTGCGTACGCCCATCGTCTGCGCCGCTCGGGGCGACCGGGCGCAGAACGGGCGGATGGATGCTCAGGGGGGACAAACCGGGGTGGCCGGCGGGTCGGGTCCTGGTGTCGAGGAGCGGGCCGTGGTGCGGGCGGAGTCGTTCCCGTGGGCCGAGTGGGGCCGCTCAGGGTACGGTTCAGCACGGCTGACGGGGGCTACGGGGGTGACATCCGTGTCTGATTTCGACACCCACAGGCACCGACCGTCCACGGTGGGTATCCGGGGACGTCGCCGCAGGTCAGTGAGGTATCTCACCAGCCGCCTTGAGACTGATACGGAAATGGGATGATGTCGATATGAAGGGACGCGTTCTCGTCGTCGACGACGACACCGCACTGGCCGAGATGCTCGGCATCGTGCTGCGGGGTGAAGGGTTCGAGCCGTCGTTCGTCGCGGACGGTGACAAGGCGCTCGCCGTATTCCGCGAGGTCAAGCCGGACCTGGTGCTGCTGGACCTGATGCTGCCCGGAAGGGACGGCATCGAGGTGTGCCGGCTCATCAGGGCCGAGTCCGGCGTGCCCATCGTCATGCTGACGGCCAAGAGCGACACCGTCGACGTCGTCGTCGGGCTCGAGTCCGGGGCCGACGACTACATCGTCAAGCCGTTCAAGCCGAAGGAGCTCGTCGCCCGGATCCGGGCGCGGCTGCGGAGGTCTGAGGAGCCCGCGCCCGAGCAGCTCGCCATCGGCGATCTGGTCATCGACGTGGCAGGGCACTCGGTGAAGCGGGACGGGCAGTCCATCGCCCTGACGCCGCTCGAGTTCGACCTGCTCGTCGCGCTTGCGCGCAAGCCGTGGCAGGTGTTCACCCGCGAGGTCCTGCTCGAGCAGGTCTGGGGCTACCGCCACGCGGCCGACACCCGACTGGTGAACGTGCACGTCCAGCGGCTGCGCTCGAAGGTCGAGAAGGACCCGGAGCGGCCCGAGATCGTCGTGACCGTCCGAGGCGTCGGGTACAAGGCGGGGCCGAGCTGACATGAGTAAGGGCAGTACTGCTCCTGAGGCCGGGGACCGAGGAGTCCGGTCGGGGCGGGCTGCCGGACCGGGGCGGGGGGGCTCGCGTTTCGGCCGTCTGCTCCAGGACGGGGCGCCGGGTGGCTCGGCGCTCCGGCTCCTCGCGCGCTGGGTACGTCGTCCGCTGCTGCCCGCCGTACGGCTGTGGCGGCGGAACATCCAGCTGCGGGTCGTCGCGGGCACCCTGCTGATGTCGCTCGGCGTGGTGCTGCTGCTCGGCCTGGTCGTCATCGGCCAGGTCCGCAACGGGCTCCTCGACGCCAAGGAGAAGGCCGCCCAGAGCCAGGCCGCCGGCGGGTTCTCCGCCGCCCAGGACAAGGCGGCGACCACGCCGTCGGGGCCGGGCGGGCAGGAGGGCGGCCGGGCCGGTTCCTCGCTCACCTGGCGCTCCACGCTGGTCGAGCAGCTCGCCAGTGGTGGCCAGAGCGCGTTCAACGTGGTCGCGCTCTCCCTGGAGGACTCCGACGGGCCCGCCAGCCGGGGCGCGCGCGCCTCCGGCGAGGTCGACCCGGCCACGAGCATCCCCACCGACCTGCGGCACTCCGTCGCCCAGGGCGCGGGCACCTTCCAGACGTACGCCCGGATCCACTACACCAACGGCAAGGGCTCCGAGCCGGGGCTCGTGGTCGGCAAGCGGCTCAACGACGCCGAGGGCACCCAGTACGAGCTGTACTACCTCTTCCCGCTGACGCAGGAGGAGGACTCCCTCACCCTGGTCAAGGGCACGCTGGCGACGGCCGGGCTGTTCGTGGTGGTCCTCCTCGGGGCCATCGCCTGGCTCGTGGTGCGCCAGATCGTCACCCCCGTGCGGATGGCGGCCGGGGTCGCCGAGCGGCTGTCTGCCGGGCGTCTGCAGGAGCGGATGAAGGTCACCGGCGAGGACGACATCGCCCGCCTCGGTGAGGCCTTCAACAAGATGGCGCAGAACCTCCAGCTGAAGATCCAGCAGCTGGAGGAGCTCTCGCGGATGCAGCGGCGGTTCGTCTCGGACGTGTCGCACGAGCTGCGGACCCCGCTGACGACGGTACGGATGGCGGCCGACGTCATCCACGAGGCGCGCGTGGACTTCGATCCGGTCACCGCGCGCTCCGCCGAGCTGCTCGGCGACCAGCTCGACCGGTTCGAGTCGCTGCTCTCCGATCTGCTGGAGATCAGCCGCTTCGACGCGGGCGCGGCGGCCCTGGAGGCCGAGCCGATAGACCTGCGTCAGGTCGTACGGCGGGTGATCGGCGGCGCCGAGCCGCTCGCCGAGCGCAAGGGCGGCCGGATCGTGGTCGTCGGCGACGAGCAGCCGGTCGTGGCCGAGGCGGACGCCCGCCGGGTCGAGCGGGTGCTGCGCAACCTGGTGGTCAACGCGGTCGAGCACGGCGAGGGCCAGGACGTCGTCGTCAAGCTGGCCTCCGCCGGCGGGGCCGTCGCGATCGCCGTACGGGACTACGGCGTGGGCCTCAAGCCGGGCGAGGCGACCCGGGTGTTCAACCGGTTCTGGCGGGCCGACCCGGCACGCGCGCGTACCACCGGCGGGACGGGCCTCGGCCTGTCCATCGCGGTCGAGGACGCGCGGCTGCACGGCGGCTGGCTGCAGGCCTGGGGCGAGCCCGGCGGCGGCTCGCAGTTCCGGCTCACGCTGCCGCGCACCGCGGACGAGCCGCTGCGCGGCTCCCCGATCCCGCTGGAGCCGGAGGACTCCCGGCGCAACCGGGAGCAGGCCAAGGCCCGCCCCGGTGGCCCGGGGCAGTCTCAGGGGGAGACGCGGGTGAGCGGGACGCACCAGAGCCAGGTGTCGCTGCCGGTGCAGCCGGTGGGAGACCGTCCTGCCCTGCCCGTACCGCCGCGTGTGCCGCCGGCGGCGCGGGCGACGGTGGATCCGACGGCGTTGCCGGGCAGTGGTGCCCGGGTGGTCGCGCGGGCGGCGGCCGAGGCCGACAGCGGTGAGGCGATGGCGTCGACGCACGCCGAGGGGGAGGACGGGACACGTGGGCGCTGACTTCCGAGGAGGGCGGAAGACGGCCAGGTCGAGCGTGCTGCTCGCGTGCGGCGGGCTGCTGGCGGCCGGGTGCGCGACGATGCCCGACACCGGGGACGTACGGCCGGTGAAGGCGTCCAACCCGGGCGACTCCCAGGTCCGTGTCTACGCGGTGCAGCCGCGCGAGAACGCCGAGCCCGACGAGATCGTCGACGGCTTCCTCGAGGCCATGACCAGTGACGATCCGGGGTTCGCGACGGCCAAGAAGTACCTGACGAAGCAGGCCGCGAAGAACTGGAAGCCGGAGCAGAGCATCAACGTGCTCACCACCGCGCCGGACCGTGAGCAGGCCGACCGGCTCGCCGACCCCGAGACGCAGGGACGGTCGTATCCGATCCGCGGCCGGCAGGTCGCGACCGTGGACGCCCGGCACGCCTACCAGCCGAGGAAGCCCACCGAGTACCGGGACTTCATCCACGTCGTGCAGCAGCCCGCCGCCGACGGCAAGGGCAAGGAGTGGCGCATCGACCACCTGCCCCCCGGACTGGTGCTCAGCGAGGCCGACTTCCAGCGGAACTACCGCTCCGTCAATACGTACTACTTCGCCTCCGGTGAGGACTGGGTCGTCGCCGACCCGGTCTACATCCGGCAGCGGCAGGACCCGGTGACCCGGATGGATCCGGTGACGCAGACCGTCAAGGCGCTCCTTGAGGGGCCGACGAACTGGCTGCAGCCGGCCGTCGACTCGCGTTTCCCGTCCGGTACGCGGCTGAAGGAGGGCGTCACCACGCTGGCTACGGACGACCAGTCCACGCTGAAGGTGCCGCTCAACTCCAAGGCCGACCGGGTGGGCGGGGAGGTCTGCCGCGAGATGGCGGCCCAGCTGCTGTTCACCCTGGGTGATCTGACGTCCGTACGGGTCGAACAGGTGGAGCTGCAGCGGGGTTCCGACGGCGGCCGGCTGTGCGTGCTGTCCAAGGCGCAGGCCGAGGAGTTCGCCCCGGTGCGCGACTCGGGGCGGGCGGAGAACCCGTTCTTCGTCGCCGAGGACGGCACGCTCAAGACGCTGCCGGTCGGCGGCAAGGAGGACGCGCAGGCCGACGCGACGCTCGGGCCGTTCGGCAAGGGCGCGACGCCGCTGCGGTCGGTCGCCGTCGACCGTGACGAGAGCCGGGCGGCCGGGGTCGGCAAGGACGGGCGGGATCTGCGCGTGGCGTCGATCCTCTCCGACCACGAGCTGCGGCCCCCGCTGCTGTCGAGCACCGCGGACCGGCCCGAGGACCGGCTGTCCGCGCCGAGCTGGGACGGCCGCGGCGACCTGTGGGTCGCGGACCGCGACCCGGCCGACCCGAAGCTGTGGACGGTGCCAGACGGAGAGGGCACACCCGTCGAGGTACGGGCGCCCTGGCTGACCGGCGGCGCGCGCGTGGAGTCGCTGCGGGTCTCCGCGGACGGCGTGCGGATCGCCCTGCTCCTGAAGGAGAAGGACGGCCGGACGACCCTGAAGATCGGGCGGGTCGAGCGCGAGGGCGACGCGACACGGCCGACGGTCTCGGTCGTGGACCTGCAGGCCGTGGCGCCGCGCATGGAGACGGTCACGGCCGTGTCCTGGGCCGGCCCGAGCCGGCTCGTGGTGGTCGGCAAGGAGTCCGGTGGCGTCCAGCAGGTGCGGTACATCCAGACCGACGGCGCGACGTCGACGGCCTCGGTGCTGCCGGGCCTCAACGGGGTGACGGCGGTCGCCGCCCCCAACGACGACAAGGCGCCGGTCGTCGCGTACTCCGGCAACGACGGGATCGTGCGGCTCATGCCGGGCGCGAACTGGCAGCGGCTGGTCAAGATCGCGGGTAAGTCGCCGGTCTACCCGGGGTAGCAGCCGTGCCGCCCCCCCCGGGGCGCTATCCGGTGGTTGTCCGGCGTCGTCCCGGTGGTTGTCCACAGGGGTGGCCGGGTGGGTTCCGCAGGAGGACAGTGGAGCCATGCGGGGGTGGTGGCGCGAGATCGCCGGGCTGGTGCTGCCGGTCGCCTGCGGAGGCTGCGGCAGGCCTCGTACGGAGTTGTGCCCGCCGTGCCAGGACGAGCTGAGCGGCCCGGAGCCGCGCCGGGTCAGGCCCCTGCCCGAGCCGGCCGGACTGCCGGTGGTGCATGCCGCCGCGCCCTACGCCGACGCCGTACGGTCCGTGCTGCTCGCCCACAAGGAACGCGGTGCGCTCTGGCTCGCCGAACCCCTCGGCGGCGCGCTCGCGGGTGCCGTGGAGGCGGCTGCCGGGCGCTGTGACGGCCCGGGGGCCGGCCCCCTTCTCCTCGTACCGGTGCCGTCCTCCCGGCGCTCGGTGCGGGCGCGTGGCCACGATCCGACCCGGCGCCTGGCGCTGGCCGCGGCGGGGCGGCTGCGCCGTCGGGGGCGGGCCGCTCGGGTGATTCCGGTACTGCGCCAGCGCCGTGCCGTCGCCGACCAGTCGGGGCTCGGCGCCGCCGGGCGGTTCGCCAATCTGGCCGGGGCGCTGGAGGTCGTCGCGGGCGGCGCGCGGCTCATCGAGCGGGGCCGGGTGGTCCTGGTCGACGATCTGATGACCACGGGTGCGTCGCTGGCGGAGGCGGCGCGGGCACTGAGTGCCGTACACCCGTCGTTCATTCCGGGGTTGAACGGAGGCGATGTGGATAGGGGATCGGTACGGCCGACGGCGGCGGTGGTCGCCTGTTCTCCGTCGTCGTTCGACGTACGTTCGACATAAACCGGAACTGCCCAAGGACTTGCATCGTTGCAGGTGGTGAGAGGTGAATACACCCGTACGGAGGTATGTGGCCGCAGCGGGTGCCGACACCCGACCGAACGAGCTATGTTCGGTTGTGAGGAGTGGCGAATGCTACGCCTCACCGAATGCACGGGTGCGCCTACAGGACAGGAGTTCAGGGCGAATTAACCTCAGGTTGGTGGGGTGGGGATCTTGCCGACTGGGGAGGAGGAGGTGAAAGTCGCCAAGTCCGAGGCTCCGGCATTCACCGGAGTCTGGTGCAAAGGGAGATGCTCAGTGGCGTAGGAGCCGATCTGAGCGATCCGGGAACGGAGTTCTGCGTGGACATCGTCGTCAAGGGCCGCAAGACCGAGGTGCCCGAGCGGTTCCGCAAGCACGTGGCCGAGAAGCTGAAGCTGGAGAAGATCCAGAAGCTCGACGGCAAGGTGATCAGCCTCGACGTCGAGGTCTCCAAGGAGCACAACCCGCGGCAGGCCGACCGGTCCGACCGTGTGGAGATCACCGTCCATTCCCGAGGCCCGGTGATCCGGGCCGAAGCTGCGGCAGGCGACCCGTACGCAGCCCTCGACCTCGCCCACGGCAAGCTCGAGGCGCGACTGCGCAAGCAGCACGACAAGCGGTACACCCGCCGCGGCAACGGCCGTCTGTCGGCCGCGGAGGTCGCCGACGTGGTGCCGGGTGTCGCCCAGCTCAACGGCAACGGCCAGCTGGTCGCAGAGGAGTCCGGCGCCGTGCCCACCACGATGATGGGCTCCATCGAAGTGCAGGGCGAAGGGCCCCTGGTGGTCCGCGAGAAGACGCACGCGGCCGCCCCGATGACCCTCGACCAGGCGCTCTACGAGATGGAACTCGTCGGACACGACTTCTATCTGTTCGTCGACTCCGACACGAAGCAGCCGAGTGTCGTCTACCGGCGACACGCGTACGACTACGGCGTGATCCACCTGGAGAGCGACCCGCTCGCCGAAGGTGGCGGCGCCGGCGGTGCCCTCGGCGGCTGACCCGCAGCCCGCAGGCACCCCACCCCACACCTACAACTGTCCGTCTCGGTGCCCCTGGAGCGCCCCATGCGCCCCCAGGGGCACCCCCGTGCAACCACGGGATCGCCGCGTTGTCGCCCGGGCATGAAATCATGGCGTGCACGCCAACCGGTGCTCCAAGAGCAGCGGTTGGAGGACCGAACACGAATTCAGGCCATGGACTCAGGGGGAGGAACGATGGCGGACAGCTTCGGGCCGGTGCACAGCGGGCGAGAGTCCGATGGCGCGGCCTTCCCCGGGGGTTCGGATTCGGCCAGCGGGGACTCCCGCAAAGAGCCGATCCGGGTCCTTGTGGTGGACGACCATGCCCTCTTTCGCCGGGGTCTGGAGATCGTCCTCGCCCAGGAGGAGGACATCCAGGTCGTCGGAGAGGCGGGCGACGGGGCCGAGGCGGTCGACAAAGCCGCGGATTTGCTGCCCGACATCGTGCTGATGGATGTGCGGATGCCGAAACGCGGTGGCATCGAGGCCTGTACGTCCATCAAGGAGGTGGCCCCCAGCGCGAAGATCATCATGCTGACGATCAGCGACGAGGAGGCCGATCTCTACGACGCGATCAAGGCGGGCGCGACCGGCTATCTCCTGAAGGAGATCTCCACGGACGAGGTCGCCACGGCGATTCGCGCGGTGGCCGACGGCCAGTCGCAGATCTCCCCCTCGATGGCGTCCAAGCTCCTCACCGAGTTCAAGTCGATGATCCAGCGGACCGACGAGCGCCGGCTCGTGCCCGCGCCCCGGCTGACCGACCGCGAGCTGGAGGTGCTGAAGCTCGTCGCGACCGGGATGAACAACCGGGACATCGCGAAGGAACTCTTCATCTCCGAGAACACGGTGAAGAACCACGTCCGGAACATCCTGGAGAAGCTGCAGCTGCACTCCAGGATGGAGGCCGTGGTCTACGCGATGCGGGAGAAGATCCTCGAGATCAGGTGAGGGGCCGCTGCTGGAGCGCCCTGCCGCTGGGGGTCCGGGGGTTATCCCCCGGGAGATGCAGTATCTCCGAGAACACGGTGAAGAACCACGTCCGGAACATCCTGGAGAAGCTGCAGCTGCACTCCAGGATGGAGGCCGTGGTCTACGCGATGCGGGAGAAGATCCTCGAGATCAGGTGAGGGCGGCGGTCAGGGCCTCGGCGACGGCCGGGGTGTCCGTGCGCTCGATCCGTACCGCGTCGCAGCCCACCCACTCGGCCGCCTCGCGCAGCGCCTGAGCCATCGGCGCGACCGCCTTGGCGGACTCCAGGGACACCTGCCGGGCCACCAGCGTGCGGCCCTCGCGGGCCGGGTCCACCCGGCCGAGCAGCTTGCCGCCCGCGAGCAGCGGCATCGCGAAGTAGCCGTGCACCCGCTTCTGCTTCGGCACGTACGCCTCCAGGCGGTGCGTGAAGCCGAAGATCCGCTCCGTCCGCGCCCGCTCCCAGATCAGCGAGTCGAACGGCGACAGCAGCGTCGTACGGTGCCGGCCGCGCGGCTCGCTCGCCAGCGCCGCCGGGTCCGCCCAGGCCGGCTTGGACCAGCCCGCCACCGTGACCGGGACCAGACCCGAGGCCTCGACGACCGCGTCGAACTGCTCGCTCTTCAGCCGGTGGTAGTCGGCGATGTCCGCGCGCGTGCCCACGCCGAGCGCCTCACCCGCCTGCCGGATCAGCCGCCGGAGACACTCGGTGTCGTCCAGGTCGTCGTGGAGCACGGCGTCCGGGATCGCCCGCTCGGCCAGGTCGTAGACGCGCTTCCAGCCGCGCCGCTCGGTGCAGACCACCTCGCCGTACATCAGCGCCCGCTCGACGGCGATCTTCGACTCGGACCAGTCCCACCACTCGCCCTTGTTCTTCGCGCCGCCGAGCTCCGTCGCCGTCTGCGGGCCCTCGGAGCGCAGTTGCTTGATCACCGCGTCGTACGCGCCGTCGGGCAGGTCGTGGTACCACTGCGGGCGCGTGCGGTAGGCGCGGCGCCGGAAGGCGAAGAGCGGCCACTCCTCGACCGGAAGGATGCAGGCCGCGTGCGACCAGTACTCGAAGGCGTGGCTGTCGGTCCAGTACGCGTCCTCCACCGTCGTACGACCCACGGCGCCCAGGCGCGCGTACGGGATCAGCTCGTGCGAGCGGGCGAGGACGGAGATCGTGTCGAGCTGGACCTGCCCCAGGTGGCGCAGCACGCCCCGCACGCCCCCGCGGCGGTCGGGCGCGCCCAGGAAACCCTGGGCCCGCAGGGCGATCCGGCGGGCTTCGTCCGCGGACAGTTCGGCGACGGGCGGCGGCACAGTGGTCATGATCCGCACCCTAGACGGCGGCACTGACAGTCCGGCCTCGGACGGTGGAAAGGGCCGGGGACCGGCTGGGGAACCGACGGCGGAGCAGGCTACGGAACCGACGGCGGAGCGGCCTGCGGAGCCGGCAGGTACGGGAGCGGGCCCGGAAGGCCCAGGTCCGACGGGAGCAGCGAGCCCACCCAGGAGTCACGCAGGACGCCCTTGTTCGGCAGCGCGGCCCGCAGCACGCCCTCGATCCGGAAACCGGCCTTCTCGGCCGTGGCGAGCGAGCCCACGTTGCCGACCTCGGCCCGCCACTCCAGGCGCGTGCAGGCCAGGTCGGTGAACGCCCAGCGGGCGAGGGCGAGGACGGTCTCCGTCATGTAGCCGCGGCCCCGGTGCTCCTTGGCCGTCCAGAAGCCGACCTCCCAGCTGCCCGAGCGCGGGTGGTGGAGCGCGGCGGCGGCGAGCAGCGGGCCGCCCTGGTGGAGCCGTACGGCGAAGGAGTACTCGGTGTCGTCGCGCCAGCCGTCCGGGACGATCCGGTTGAGGAAGAACTCGGCGTCCTGACGCACATAGGGCGAGGGCACCGTCGTCCAGCGCTGGATGTCGGGGTCCTGGCAGTGGGCGAGGACCTCGTCGAGGTCCTCGGGCCTGAAGGTTTCCAGGGTCAGGCGGTCCGTGGTCAGTGTCGTCGGCTCCATGACGGAATTCTGGTCAGTGCGGGGGGTGACGGCGAGCGGTTTTCGTGTCCTGGGGAGGCAAACACTTTTCGGGTCGCGCGGCACCTTCGGCGCTTCTCGTGCGTTCTCATTCCGGGCAGCGGTGACGCTCCGGCCCTCGGGCCTCCCGGCACGGCGGCGGTCTCGCTTACGATGGCCGTTGCGGTGGGGACCACCTGCCGTGCCCGCGCCCGAGTCCATCACACGACCCAGTGCCAGGCCCGACCGGCAAGGAGACCAGCCTCAGTGTCCGTCTTCAACAAGCTCATGCGTGCAGGCGAAGGCAAGATCCTGCGCAAACTGCACCGCATCGCGGACCAGGTCAACTCCATCGAAGAGGACTTCGTCAACCTCTCCGACGCCGAGTTGCGGGCGCTCACCGATGAGTACAAGCAGCGGTACGCCGACGGTGAGAGCCTCGACGACCTGCTTCCCGAAGCCTTCGCGACCGTCCGCGAGGCCGCCAAGCGCGTCCTCGGCCAGCGTCACTACGATGTGCAGCTCATGGGTGGCGCCGCCCTCCACCTCGGCTATGTCGCCGAGATGAAGACCGGTGAGGGCAAGACCCTCGTCGGTACCCTCCCGGCGTATCTGAACGCGCTGTCCGGCAAGGGCGTGCACCTGATCACGGTGAACGACTACCTGGCCGAGCGCGACTCCGAGATGATGGGCCGCGTCCACAAGTTCCTGGGCCTCCAGGTCGGCTGCATCCTGGCCAACATGACGCCGGCCCAGCGTCGCGAGCAGTACGGCTGCGACATCACGTACGGCACGAACAACGAGTTCGGCTTCGACTACCTCCGCGACAACATGGCGTGGTCCAAGGACGAGCTCGTCCAGCGCGGCCACAACTTCGCCTGTGTCGACGAGGTCGACTCGATCCTGGTCGACGAGGCCCGTACGCCGCTGATCATCTCCGGCCCGGCCGACCAGGCCACGAAGTGGTACGGCGACTTCGCCAAGCTGGTCACCCGCCTCACCAGGGGTGAGGCCGGAGTGCCGCTCAAGGGCATCGAGGAGACCGGCGACTACGAGGTCGACGAGAAGAAGCGGACCGTCGGCATCCACGAGTCCGGCGTCGCCAAGGTCGAGGACTGGCTGGGCATCGACAACCTCTACGAGTCGGTGAACACCCCGCTCGTCGGTTACCTGAACAACGCCATCAAGGCCAAGGAACTGTTCAAGAAGGACAAGGACTACGTCGTCATGGACGGCGAAGTCATGATCGTCGACGAGCACACCGGCCGTATCCTCGCCGGCCGCCGCTACAACGAGGGCATGCACCAGGCGATCGAGGCGAAGGAAGGGGTGGACATCAAGGACGAGAACCAGACGCTCGCCACGATCACCCTGCAGAACTTCTTCCGCCTCTACGACAAGCTCTCCGGCATGACCGGTACGGCCATGACCGAGGCCGCCGAGTTCCACCAGATCTACAAGCTCGGCGTCGTCCCGATCCCGACGAACCGGCCGATGATCCGCAAGGACCAGTCGGACCTGATCTACCGGACCGAGGTCGCCAAGTTCGCCGCCGTCGTCGACGACATCGCGGAGAAGCACGAGAAGGGCCAGCCGATCCTCGTCGGTACGACGTCGGTCGAGAAGTCCGAGTACCTCTCGCAGCAGCTCTCCAAGCGCGGCATCCAGCACGAGGTGCTCAACGCCAAGCAGCACGACCGTGAGGCCACGATCGTCGCGCAGGCGGGCCGCAAGGGCGCCGTCACCGTCGCCACGAACATGGCCGGCCGAGGCACCGACATCAAGCTCGGCGGCAACCCGGACGACCTCGCGGAGGCCGAGCTGCGCCAGCAGGGCCTCGACCCGGTCGAGCACGTCGAGGAGTGGGCCGCGGCCCTCCCCGCCGCCCTCGAGCGTGCCGAGAAGGCCGTGAAGGCGGAGTTCGAGGAGGTCAAGGAGCTCGGCGGGCTGTACGTGCTCGGCACCGAGCGCCACGAGTCGCGCCGGATCGACAACCAGCTGCGCGGCCGTTCCGGCCGTCAGGGCGACCCGGGCGAGTCCCGCTTCTACCTCTCCCTCGGCGACGACCTGATGCGCCTGTTCAAGGCCCAGATGGTCGAGCGCGTCATGGCCATGGCCAACGTGCCGGACGACGTGCCGATCGAGAACAAGATGGTCACGCGCGCCATCGCCTCCGCGCAGTCCCAGGTCGAGACCCAGAACTTCGAGACGCGTAAGAACGTCCTCAAGTACGACGAGGTCCTCAACCGGCAGCGCGAGGTCATCTACGGCGAGCGCCGCCGCGTCCTGGAGGGCGAGGACCTGCACGAGCAGATCCAGCACTTCATGGACGACACGATCGACGACTACATCCGCCAGGAGACCGCCGAGGGCTTCGCGGAGGAGTGGGACCTCGACCGGCTCTGGAACGCGTTCAAGCAGCTCTACCCGGTGAAGGCGACCGTGGACGAGCTGGAGGACGCGGCCGGCGACCGCGCGGGCATCACGGCCGAGTTCATCGCCGAGTCCGTCAAGGACGACATCCACGAGCAGTACGACGCCCGTGAGAAGTCGCTCGGCTCGGACATCATGCGTGAGCTGGAGCGCCGCGTGGTCCTCTCCGTGCTCGACCGCAAGTGGCGCGAGCACCTCTACGAGATGGACTACCTCCAGGAGGGCATCGGCCTGCGCGCGATGGCCCAGAAGGACCCGCTGGTCGAGTACCAGCGCGAGGGCTTCGACATGTTCACCGCCATGATGGAGGGCATCAAGGAGGAGTCCGTCGGCTACCTGTTCAACCTGGAGGTCCAGGTCGAGCAGCAGGTCGAGGAGGTCCCGGTGCAGGACGCGGCGCCGTCCCTCACCAAGGACGCGGTGCCGGCGGGCCGCCCGGAGATCCGCGCGAAGGGCCTGGAGGCCCCGCAGCGTCCGGACCGGCTGCACTTCACCGCGCCGAAGGTGGACGGCGACGGCAGCGTCGTCGAGGGCGACTTCGTCAGCGAGGACGCGTCGGCCGGCGGTGACGGGATGACGCGTGCGGAGCGTCGCAAGGCGCAGAAGAGCACGGGCGGGCGTCGCCGCAAGAAGTAACCCCTGGTGGGGGAGGAGGGGCCGGACACCTGGTGTCCGGCCCCTCCTTTTTGCATGGCTTCAAGGGCAGGCGGGCTGGGGTGGCACGCGCGCGTGGAGGTCGTCCAGCTCCACGGCCGCGCAGCGCCAGCGGCGGTCGGCGCCGAGTTCGAGGCGGAAGGCCATGGCCCGTACGCCCCGGCCCGTGGTGACGCTGGCGAAGGCCTCCAGGCCGCCGGTGGTCGTGGGCTGGGCGTGGCAGCGGCGGAGTACGGGGCGGATGCCGTGACCCCCGAAGGGGGTCGTGGGGGCGAGCTGGACCAGCTGCTCGTACGCCTCGCCCACGGTCTGGCCCAGCATCCAGTGGACGGGCCGCTGACCGCTCAGGACGAGGAGCAGGCGCTCGGCGAAGTAGGCGTGGGTGGGGAGGGCGCGGGCGGCGGTACGGGGAGTCGTACGGGCGTGGGGAGCCGTGGCTCCCGGGCGGGCGCCGGCACCGCCGCGGGGGCCGGTGCCGGCGGGGCCGCGGGGGCGGGCCTTGGCGGCGGGCGTGTGCGTGGTGGTGCCGGTCATGCGGGTCCCCGTTCCTCGTGGCCGGTGCTCTACCCGGCGGTAACTTCTGTTGGGGATCTTGTACGGGGGGCGTTCAGGGCGTCGCAAGGTGGGGGAACGCGCCTGGTGGGGGGTCGGCAGTTTCACCTATCAGGGTGACGGGGCCCGTACTCCGGGTCTGCTGGCGTGGGGTGGGGGATCCCTCGGGTGGACCGGCGAGAGCGTCGCCCGAAGACCCCGATGGGGTACTCCGCACGTATCCTGAGGGCGTTTCCGACTACGAAAGCGGCCAGCCATGCGCGTGTACGTCCCCCTGACCCTTCCCGGTCTCGCACAGGCGCACAAGGCGGGCGAGCTGGGCCCCGGTCCGCTGACCGCCTACGCCGTCACCCCCGCGCTGCGCGAGTGGTACGTCTCCGACGACATCGAGGAGCTCGAGTACGCGGCGCTCAGCCGGGCCGCGGCCGCGTCGCTGCGGATGCTCGCCGGGGACCCCTCGGCCGCGCGGCGCCGGATCGTCGTCGCCGTCGACGTGCCCGACAAGGAGGCCGTGGTCGACCCCGACCGGGGGCTCGACGCCGGCTCGCTGGGCGAGGTCCGTATCGCCGGAGCCGTACCGCTGGCCAAGGCGGCCGCCGTGCACGCCGACGCGGACGCCGCCGAGGCGGACGTCTCGGCGGCGGCGGACGCGCTGGGCGCGGCGGACCTGGGGGACGACGACGCCCAGTTCACGGTGGACGGGGCGGAGGACCACGAGCTGCTGTGGTTCGGGGTGCAGGAGATTCCCGGGCTGCTCGGCTGACTCCTCGCGTGTCGGTGCGGGCCGGTACCGTCTTCGCATGGGGACGCACGGGAAGCACGACGGGACGCACCAGGGGAAGCACCAGGGGAAGCACCTGGTCTGGGACTGGAACGGCACGCTGCTCGACGACATCGAGGCGGTCATCGGCGCGACGAACGCGGCCTTCGCCGAGCTCGGGCTCGAGCCGATCACGCTCGCGCGGTACCGGGAGCTGTACACGGTGCCGGTGCCGAAGTTCTACGAGCGGCTGATGGGGCGGCTGCCGACGGACGCCGAGTGGCTGGTCATGGACGACGCCTTCCATCGGCACTACTGGCAGCGCGCGGATGCGTGCGGGCTGACGGCCGGGGCGGCGGAGCTGCTGGCGGCGCGGCAGGAGTCCGGGTTCACGCAGTCCCTGCTGTCGCTGGCGCCGCACACGGAGCTGGTGCCGCTCGTGCGTCGGCACGGGATCGAGTCGCGGTTCGTGCGGGTGGACGGGCGGATCGGGTCGTCGACGGAGGGGAAGTCGGCGCACATGGTGCGGCATCTGGAGGCGCTGGTGGCGCTGGGGGGTGGCGTGGTTGCCGAGCGGGTCGTCGTCATCGGCGACGCGGCGGATGACGCGCGGGCGGCGGCGCATGTGGGGGCGCGGGCGGTGCTGTACACCGGGGGGTCGCACAGTCGGGCCTCGCTGGAGGCGGCGGGGGTGCCGGTGGTGGACTCGCTGGCGGAGGCGGTCGCGGTGGCGGAGGAGCTGGTCTAGGGGTGCGGGCGGCTGGGCCGGGTGCGGGCTGCGGGGCCGGGTGCGGCCCGGCACGGGGTGCGCCCGGCCTCCGGCCGGGCTGGGTGTTCCCACCCGCACCCCACGTGCGAGTGGGATGACAGAGGTGCGGGTCTTCCCGTCCGTGGCCTGGCGCCGTCGGCGGCTGCGGACCGTCAGCCACCCGGCCGCCGTGCGGCGGCGCGCGGCGCTGAGATGGCAGAGGTGCGGGTCCTCCCGCGCGTGGCCTGGCGCCGTCGGCGGCTGCCGCTGTGCGCCGGTTCCGCAGGTGCGTGGCGGTGTGGGTGACTCGTTCGTCAAGGGTCGCCGTGGGCCAAAACGGTGGCCGGCGCTGGCCGGAGTGTCAAAGTTCCGGGCCGGGTTTTGTACACATACGGATCATGACGGTACCCGGGGGGCGGGCGGTAGGCTCAAGGCTGCTGACGGATGGTCATGCGGGCCAACGGGCTTGTGGCCCACGCGTGTTGATCGGAAATTGCCGGCAGCGGCCCCGGGTGCGGAGCGCATCCGGCAGCCCTCTGAACGCGGCGAAGGGAGATCCGGAAGAGGCCCTAGCTTGCCGGCCGGCCTCTCCTCGTGGATCTCCCCTCGCGTGCCAATGGGGGCATCCCCCTGTTGCGAGGAGAGTGGTTCCCTTGGCGTCTCACGACGGTATCTCAGAGAGGGCCCGGCGCGGCAGCCGTGCTCTGGCCTGGTTCACGGCCTGCGTGGGCCTGCTGGCGCTGGTCGTCGCGGCCGTCCTGGCCCTCAGCGGTCATGGCCCGGTGGCTGTCGCCGTGGGTGCGGTCGGTGTGGCTGTCGCCGGTGGCGGTGGGCTGCGGGTGACGGTCAACGTGCGGCGGTGAGTCGGCGGGCGCGGGGTCGGCGGGTGGTCTCGTGTGCGGCTGCCCGCCGAGCCCGCCCCGCCCGCCGCCTCTCAGCCCGCCGCTCGCAGGACCTTCAGGAATTCGCGCATCCACGACGGGTGGTCCGGCCAGGCCCTGGAGGAGATCAGGGTGCCGTCCACCACCGCTTCCGTGTCCTGGAACGTGGCGCCCGCTGCCTGCATGTCCAGTTCCAGGGCCGGGTACGCCGTGACCCTGCGGCCCTCCAGGCCGCCGATCGCGGCCGTCAGGAGGGGGCCGTGGCAGATCTGGGCCACCGGCTTGTCCGCGTCGAAGAAGGATTTGAGGATCTTGCGGAGCTCCGGGTCGTTGCGGAGGTACTCCGGGGCCCGGCCGCCCGGGATCACGACCGCCACGTAGTCGCCCGGGTCCACCTCCGAGAACGCCAGGTCGGCGGGCCAGGTGTAGCCCGGCTTCTCCGTGTACGTGTCGTAGCCCGGCTCGAAGTCGTGCACGACGAAGCGGAGCTGCTTGCGTGCCGGGGCCGCGATGTGGACCTCGTAGCCCTCCTCCAGCAGGCGCTGGTAGGGGTACAGCACCTCCAGCGACTCCGCCGCGTCCCCGGTGACGATCAGGATCTTTGCCATGGTGACTCCCGGATCTCGATTCCTGCCCCAGGACACTGTGTCGCTGTCCATATCGTCAAACTTCCACCCCCTCTTTTGTACACATACGGACCATGACGATCGGGGGGGAGGGAGCGATAGGCTTTTCCCGTGATCAGCGCGATACGCCGAGGGGGCAGCGAAGCCCCCGGCCATCGCCCGGAGCGCCTACGCGGCCGGGCCGACATGGCGTTCGCTGATTTTCACGTCCCGGACGCCGTGCCAGAAATGGCCGATAACGGCTCGGGCATCTCCCATCGCGGCATAACGTCGACATCGACCGGTATCACCGCGTCGTGGCGTTGTGTCCTTTCTTCCACCGACGTCACGCAATGGCGCGCGACAGGAGCCAGAGGACATGCAGACCAAGCTGGACGAAGCCAAGGCCGAGCTGCTCGCACGGGCTGCCCGGGTAGCTGAGACCGGCCCGGTCGGGGGGCAACTTCCGACGGGGCCCGAGAACGGTAAGCGCCCGGACAGGGACACCGTGCTCGACTACCTCCAGCGCTACTACCTGCACACCGCGCCCGAGGACCTCGCCGACCGTGACCCGGTGGACGTCTTCGGCGCCGCTCTCTCGCACTACCGGCTCGCGGAGAACCGCCCCCAGGGCACCGCGAGCGTGCGCGTCCACACCCCGACGGTCGAGGAGAACGGCTGGACCTGCAGCCACTCCGTCGTCGAGGTAGTCACCGACGACATGCCCTTCCTCGTCGACTCCGTGACGAACGAGCTGTCGCGCCAGGGGCGCGGCATCCACGTCGTCATCCACCCGCAGGTCCACGTGCGCCGCGATCTCACCGGCAAGCTCATCGAGGTCATGAGCGGCGAGGCCGCCCAGGGCGAGCTGCCGCACGACGCGCTCGTCGAGTCCTGGATCCACGTCGAGATCGACCGCGAGACCGACCGCGCCGACCTCAAGCAGATCACCACCGACCTGCTGCGCGTCCTCTCCGACGTCCGCGAGACCGTCGAGGACTGGGAGAAGATGCGCGACGCCGCGCTGCGCATCGCCGACGAGCTGCCCAACGAGCCCATGGCCGACGACCTGCGGCCCACCGAGGTCGACGAGGCCCGCGAGCTGCTGCGCTGGCTCGCCGCCGACCACTTCACCTTCCTCGGCTACCGCGAGTACGAGCTGGTCAACGGGGACGCGCTGGCCGCCGTCCCCGGCACCGGGCTCGGCGTCCTGCGCTCCGACCCGCACCACAGCGGCGAGGACGAGAACCACGCCCACCCCGTCTCGCCCTCCTTCAGCCGGCTGCCCGCCGACGCCCGCGCCAAGGCGCGCGAGCACAAGCTGCTGGTCCTCACCAAGGCCAACAGCCGCGCCACCGTGCACCGGCCCTCCTACCTCGACTACGTCGGCGTCAAGAAGTTCGACCAGGACGGGAACGTCGTCGGCGAGCGGCGGTTCCTCGGGCTGTTCTCCTCCGCCGCCTACACCGAGTCCGTGCGGCGCGTGCCGGTTATCAGCCGCAAGGTCCAGGAAGTCCTCGACGGCGCCGGCTTCTCGCCCAACAGCCACGACGGGCGCGACCTGCTCCAGATCCTGGAGACGTACCCCCGCGACGAGCTCTTCCAGACCCCGCCCGACGAGCTGCGCGAGGTCGTCACCAGCGTCCTCTACCTGCAGGAGCGGCGCCGGCTCCGGCTCTACCTGCGCCAGGAGGAGTACGGCCGCTTCTACTCGGCCCTCGTCTACCTGCCCCGCGACCGGTTCAACACCACCGTCCGCGAGCGGCTCACCGACATCCTCAAGGAGGAGCTGGACGGGACCAGCGTCGACTTCACGCTGGTGAGCACCGAGTCCGTGCTCACCCGGCTCCACTTCGTCGTCCGCGTCGCCCCCGGCACCGAGCTGAGCCACCTCACCGAGGCCGACAAGGACCGCATCGAGGCCCGGCTCGTCGAGGCCGCCCGCTCCTGGGCCGACGGCTTCGCCGAGGCGCTCAACGCCGAGTTCGGCGAGGAGCGCGCCGCCGAGCTGCTGCGCAAGTACGGCAACGCCTTCCCCGAGGGCTACAAGGCCGACCACTCGCCGCGCGCCGCCGTCGCCGACCTGGTCCACCTGGAGCAGCTCAGCCGCAGCGCCAAGGAGTTCGCGCTCTCGCTGTACGAGCCGGTCGGCGCCCGCCCCGGCGAGCGTCGCTTCAAGATCTACAAGTCCGGTGACCAGATCTCCCTCTCCGCCGTGCTCCCGGTGCTCAACCGGCTCGGCGTCGAGGTCATCGACGAGCGTCCGTACGAGCTGCGCTGCTCGGACCGTACCCACGCCTGGGTCTACGACTTCGGCATGCGGATGCCCGCCCCCACCGACAACGGCCAGTCGTTCTCCGACGACGCCCGCGAGCGGTTCCAGGAGGCGTTCGCCGCGACCTGGACCGGCGAGGCCGAGAACGACGGCTTCAACTCGCTGGTGCTCTCCGCCGGGCTGACCTGGCGGCAGGCCATGGTGCTGCGCGCCTACGCCAAGTACCTGCGCCAGGCCGGTGCGACGTTCAGCCAGGACTACATGGAGGACACCCTCCGTAACAACGTCCACACCACCCGGCTGCTCGTCTCCCTCTTCGAGGCGCGGATGGCGCCCGAGCGCCAGCGGGCCGGTGTCGAGCTGATCGACGCGCTCCTCGAAGAGCTGGACGCCGCCCTCGACCAGGTCGCGAGCCTGGACGAGGACCGGATCCTGCGCTCCTTCCTCACCGTCATCAAGGCGACGCTGCGGACGAACTTCTTCCAGAACACCGCGGCCGGCGTCCCGCACGCCTACGTCTCGATGAAGTTCGACCCGCAGGCCATCCCCGACCTCCCCGCGCCCCGCCCGGCGTTCGAGATCTGGGTGTACTCGCCGCGCGTCGAGGGCGTCCACCTGCGCTTCGGCAAGGTCGCCCGAGGCGGTCTGCGCTGGTCCGACCGGCGTGAGGACTTCCGTACCGAGATCCTCGGCCTGGTCAAGGCGCAGATGGTGAAGAACACCGTCATCGTGCCCGTCGGCGCCAAGGGCGGCTTCGTCGCCAAGCAGCTCCCGGACCCGTCCGTGGACCGCGACGCCTGGCTGGCCGAGGGCATCGCCAGCTACAAGACCTTCATCTCGGCGCTGCTCGACATCACCGACAACCTGGTCGCGGGCGAGGTCGTCCCGCCGGCCGACGTGGTCCGCCACGACGAGGACGACACCTACCTCGTCGTCGCCGCCGACAAGGGCACCGCGACCTTCTCCGACATCGCCAACGAGGTCGCCGTCTCCTACGGCTTCTGGCTCGGCGACGCCTTCGCCTCCGGCGGCTCCGCCGGTTACGACCACAAGGGCATGGGCATCACCGCCCGCGGCGCCTGGGAGTCCGTCAAGCGGCACTTCCGCGAGCTCGGCCACGACACCCAGACCGAGGACTTCACCGTCGTCGGCGTCGGCGACATGTCCGGTGACGTCTTCGGCAACGGCATGCTGCTCTCCGAGCACATCCGGCTCGTCGCGGCCTTCGACCACCGCCACATCTTCATCGACCCGACCCCGGACGCGGCCGTCTCGTACGCCGAGCGGCGCCGCCTCTTCGAGCTGCCCCGCAGCTCCTGGGCCGACTACAACACCGAGCTGCTCTCGGCGGGCGGCGGCATCCACCCCCGTACCGCCAAGTCGATCCCGGTCAACGCGCAGATGCGTGCGGCCCTCGGCATCGAGGCCGGCGTCAGCAAGATGACCCCGGCCGAGCTGATGCAGGCGATCCTCCACTCGCCCGTCGACCTGCTGTGGAACGGCGGCATCGGTACGTACGTCAAGGCGTCCACCGAGTCGAACGCGGACGTCGGCGACAAGGCGAACGACGCCATCCGCGTCAACGGCGAGGACCTGCGCGTCAAGGTCGTCGGCGAGGGCGGCAACCTCGGTCTGACCCAGCTCGGCCGCATCGAGTTCGCCCGCAAGGGCGGCCCCGAGGGCGAGGGCGGCAAGGTCAACACCGACGCCATCGACAACAGCGCCGGCGTGGACACCTCCGACCACGAGGTCAACATCAAGATCCTGCTCAACGGGCTGGTCGCCGAGGGCGACATGACCGTCAAGCAGCGCAACCAGATCCTCGCGATGATGACCGACGAGGTCGGCGCGCTCGTCCTGCGCAACAACTACGCGCAGAACACCGCCCTGGCCAACGCCGTCACCCAGTCGCCGTCCCTGCTCCACGCCCACCAGCGCTTCATGCGCCGGCTCGGCCGCGACGGCGCCCTGGACCGTTCGCTGGAGTTCCTGCCCAACGACCGGCAGATCCGCGAGCTGCTCAACAACGGCAAGGGCCTGAGCCAGCCGGAGCTCGCCGTGCTCCTCGCGTACACCAAGATCACGGTGGCCGACGAGCTGATCCACACCGAGCTGCCGGACGACCCGTACCTGCGCGGGCTGCTCCACGCGTACTTCCCGACGCACCTGCGCGACCAGTTCGCCGACGCGGTCGACAGCCACCCGCTGCGCCGCGAGATCGTCACCACGGTCCTGGTCAACGACACCGTCAACACCGGTGGCTCGACCTTCCTGCACCGCCTCCGCGAGGAGACCGGCGCGTCGATCGAGGAGATCGTCCGCGCGCAGACCGCCGCCCGCGCCATCTTCCGGCTCGGCGAGGTCTGGGACGCCGTCGAGGCGCTCGACAACCAGGTCCCGGCCGACGTCCAGACCCGGATGCGGCTGCACTCCCGCCGCCTGGTCGAGCGCGGTACGCGCTGGCTGCTCGGCAACCGCCCGCAGCCGCTCCAGCTCGCGGAGACCATCGAGTTCTTCGCCGAGCGGGTCGAGGGCGTCTGGGCCAAGCTGCCGGAGCTGCTGCGCGGCGCTGACCTGGACTGGTACAAGTCGATCCTGGACGAGCTGACCGGGCTCGGCGTGCCGGAGGAGCTCGCCCTGCGGGTCGCCGGCTTCTCCTCCGCCTTCCCGACGCTCGACATCGTCGCGATCGCGGACCGTACGGCCAAGGACCCGATGGCGGTCGCCGAGGTCTACTACGACCTGGCCGACCGGCTGCGGATCACCCAGCTCATGGACCGCATCATCGAACTGCCGCGCAACGACCGGTGGCAGTCGATGGCCCGCGCCTCCATCCGCGAGGACCTCTTCGCCGCGCACGCCGCCCTCACGGCGGACGTGCTGTCGGCGGGCAACGGGACCTCGACGCCGGAGCAGCGGTTCGAGGACTGGGAGCTCAAGAACGCGGCGATCCTCGGCCGCGCGCGCACCACGCTGGAGGAGATCCAGGGCTCGGAGACCTTCGACCTGGCCAACCTCTCGGTCGCGATGCGGACGATGCGGCAGCTGCTGCGGTCGCACGGCTAGTCGTCGTTGAACGGTTCGGGCCCCGTCGGATTCTCCGGCGGGGCCCTTCCGTTGTGGCGTCCTGGGCGGTGCTCCTTCCGTTGTGGAGCCTGCCGTCACTTCCGGGTCGTCGACGTCCACAGGCGGCGCGCCGCAAGCACGGCCGCCGTGAGCAGCAGCGCGTTGCGCAGCACCATGACCGTCACGCCCTCCCAGGAGCCGGCCACCACCTCCTCGTAGAGGACCGGGTACGCCAGTGAGCTGAGCCCGGCCACCGGCAGGAGCAGCAGCGCCACCGGCCGCATCACGGTCCGGCGCGAGGTCAGGCAGACGGCGGCGAGGCCGAGCAGCCAGATCATGTACTGCGGGCTGATCACCCGGCTGGTGACCGTGAAGAGCAGGACCGCCGCGAGCGCCGCGTCCAGCGGGGTCGCCTCGGTCCAGGTGCGTGCCCGCAGCCGCCAGATCAGCAGCCAGACGAAGGCGAGGGCGGTCAGGAGCAGCGCGAACCGGCCGATGCTGGAGACGTACGGGCCGACGTACTCGAAGGCGCCGTAGCGGTACTCGACGGTGCCCGGCCAGATGTCGGCCGCCCGCGCGAGCGAGAGCGCGGT
Source organism: Streptomyces sp. NPDC026092 (assembly GCF_040638605.1). Taxonomy (NCBI): domain Bacteria; kingdom Bacillati; phylum Actinomycetota; class Actinomycetes; order Kitasatosporales; family Streptomycetaceae; genus Streptomyces; species Streptomyces sp. NPDC026092. The sequence goes on along the minus strand of NZ_JBEZYN010000012.1, from coordinate 214,957 downwards.
GCCGCCCAGCGACTCGATCTGGATGCCCCGGCTGCCCTGCTGGCGCAGGAAGGCGAGCGAGTCGGAGAAGCAGAGCGCCAGGATCGCGAGGAGCGCGACGACGGTCGTCGCGGCGGCGGTCCAGGCGTCGCGGGTGGTACGTCCCCGGGGCGTGCCGATCAGGGTCAGCACCGGCCACACCTTGACCAGCGCGCCGAGCCCGGCGAGCGCGCCGCCGATCCGGTGTCCCGCGGTCTTGCGGGACGCCACCGCGAGCAGGCCGAGCACGGCGAGGGCGGTGACCTGGACGTCGTACCGGGCGAGGGGGATGTGCAGGAGGAGCGGGAGGCCGGCGACCCAGACCCAGGTGCCGTGCGTGGCGCGGCTGCTGTCGGCGCGGGCGAGCGCCAGGGCGACGGCGGCGTCGGCGAGGAGGGTGAGCGCGACGAAGGCCTCGAAGTACGTGAGCCAGGGCAGCACGCCGGGGGACATGATGACCAGGCCGGCGCCGGGCGGGTACTGCCAGGTGACGTCGTCCACGGGGTAGGTGCCCTGGGCGAACTGGCGGTACCAGATCTGGTAGAGGACGTACACCTCGCGGCCGACCCCGCCGATGCCCAGGCTGTCGCGCAGCAGGAGCAGCAGCATGCCCGCGCGGGTGAGGACCCAGACGACGGTCAGGGCGAGGGCGGGGCCGCGGCCGACGTTGACGAAGGTCGCGGCGGTGAAGGTGTCCGACTCGAAGGGCGAGCCGGTGAGGGCGGGGGGCGCGGGGGCGCAGGCCGATGGGTCGGAGGCCCGCCGCCCGAGTCCGTCGTCGTCGGTCTCGGGCTTCGGCTGGGGCTGCGGGGCGCGGTCGCGATGCGTCGTCATCGAGACCGCACTCTATTGCGGTCTGGGCGGATTTCCAGGGTTTTGTCAGCCCTTCTTGGTGAACGCCTCGTACGCCGCCACCACCTCCTTCGCCGGACCGTCCATCCGCAGCGTGCCCGCCTCCAGCCACAGCGCCCGGTCGCAGGTCTCGGTGATGGTCGAGTTGGAGTGGGAGACGAGGAAGACGGTGCCGGCCTCGGCGCGCAGCTCGTCGATCCGTTCCTGGCTGCGGCGGCGGAACCGGGCGTCGCCCGTGGACAGCGCCTCGTCGATCAGCAGGACGTCGTGGCTCTTGGCCGCCGCGATGGAGAAGCGGAGGCGGGCGCCCATGCCGGAGGAGTACGTCCGCATGGGCAGCGAGATGAAGTCGCCCTTCTCGTTGATCCCGGAGAAGTCCACGATGTCGTCGTAGCGGTCGTCGACCTCGCCGCGCGTCATGCCCATCGCGAGCCCGCCGAGGATAACGTTCCGCTCGCCGGTCAGGTCGTTCATCAGCGCCGCGTTCACGCCGAGCAGGGAGGGCTGGCCACGGGTGTAGATGCTGCCCCGGTTGACCGGGAGGAGGCCGGCGACGGCCTTGAGGAGGGTGGACTTCCCCGAACCGTTCGAACCGATCAGACCGATCGCCTCACCCCGGTACGCGGCGAAGCTCACGCCCTTGACCGCGTGGACCTTGCGCGCGCCGGGCGTGGCGCGGCGCGCGAAGATCCGGTCGAGCGCGGCGGTGGCGCTGCCCTTGCCGGTGCGGGCGCCGTTGACGGTGTACGTGATGTGGACGTCGGCGGCGACGACGGTGGGTTCGCGTTCCGCGGTCTTCGCCGTGGTCGCCGTCAGGGTCTGTTCAGCCACGGCCGTACGTCTCCTCTGCCTTCCAGAAGTAGATGAACCCGCCCCCGAAGGCCACCAGCGCCCACCCGGCGGCGAGCGCCCAGACGTGGGACGGCAGTTGGCCGGCGGTGAAGCTCTCGATCAGGGCGAAGCGCATCAGGTCGATGTAGACGCTCGCCGGATTGCCCTGCAGGGCCGTGATCACCAGCTCCGGGAGCCGGCCGCTGCGCGCCAGGTGGTCGAGGGACCACATGACACCGGAGACGTACATCCAGGTGCGCAGCAGGAAGGGCATCAGCTGGGCGATGTCCGGGGTACGGGCGGCCAGCCGGGCCATCGCGAGCGCCACGCCCGTGTTGAAGAGCGCCTGCAGGAGGAGTGCGGGAACGGCGAGGAGCCAGCTCCAGCGGGGGAACTCGCCGAAGCAGAACAGGATGCCGACCAGCGCGGCGAGCGAGAGCACGAGCTGCTGGAGCTGCTGCAGCGCGAGGGCGATCGGGAGGCTCGCGCGGGGGAAGTGCAGGGCGCGGACGAGGCCCAGGTTGCCGCTGATGGCACGGGTGCCGGTCATGATCGACTGGGAGGTGAAGGTCCAGACGAAGACGCCCGTGATCAGGAACGGGACGTAGTCCGGGATGCCCTCCTGGACGTTCATCAGGACGCCGAAGATCAGGTAGTACACCGCCGCGTTCAGCAGCGGGGTCATCAGCTGCCAGAGCTGTCCGAGCTTCGCGTTGCTGTACTGGGCGGTGAGCCGGGCGGTCGCGAAGGCGGTGATGAACGCGCGGCGGGACCAGAGCTGCCGGACGTACGCCGGGAGGCTCGGGCGGGCGCCGCTGACCGACAGGCCGTGGCGCAGGGCCAGCGCGCGGAGGTCCTCCGGGGCGGTGGCCGGCGGGGTGGTCGTCGTGGGGGCGGTCCCGGTGGCGGGGGTGGGTTTCGTGAGCGTCTCGGTGGTCACGAGGTCGCTTTCGACGAGGCGGGTGGTGTGGGGCGTGGGCCGTGGCCGTGGGCCGTGGGGCGTGGAGCGTGAGGCATGGGTGGGGAGCGTCGGCGGCGACGATGGAACGGGTCCGTATCGTCGCTACGGGGAGAGTAGGACGGAGTCACGTCGCAACGCAACCGTTCCGTCGTGACGTAAGCGTGGCGTTGGCTAGGATCCCGCTCATGACGCCACCTCCCGGAACCCCCCGCCGCGCCCCCGCGGGAGCCGCCGTGCTCCGGGAGGACGTGACCGAGGCCATCCGCGCAGCCGTCTTCGACGAGCTGGCCGCCGTCGGCTTCGCCCGGATGTCCATCGAGGGCATCGCGCGCCGCGCCGGGGTCGGCAAGACCGCCGTCTACCGTCGCTGGAAGTCCAAGCTCTCGCTCGTCCTCGACCTGCTCGGCGCGTTCGCGGCGCAGGGGCTGCCGGCCCCGGCGACCGGTTCGCTGTACGGGGACGTCCGCGCGCTCCTCGTCGTCGGCTCCCACGCCCTGCGCCACCCGGTGGCCTCCCAGGTCATCCCGGACCTGCTGGTGGAGGCCGCGCGGCAGCCGGAGATCGCCGAGGCGATCAAGGCCGCGCTGCTCGACAGCCAGCAGGGCGTGGTGGCGCAGATCGTCCGCGAGGCCGTGGAGCGCGGCGAGCTGCCGGAGGGCACGGACCCGGACCGGGCCCTGGACCTGATCGTGGGGCCGCTCTACTGGCGGCTCGTGGTGGTGCGCGGCGAGCTGCCGAAGGGGTACGTGGACGAGCTCGCGCGCTCGGCGGTGGCGGCGCTCAAGGCGTAGGCACCGGCGCGCTCACTTCACCGCGCCCGCCATCACCCCCGAGACGAACTGGCGCTGGAAGGCGAAGAAGACCGCCAGCGGGATCAGCATCGACAGGAACGCGCCGGGCGCGAGCACGTCGATGTTGTTCCCGAACTGCCGGACCTGCTGCTGCAGCGCCACCGTGATCGGTGGCGATTCGGAGTTCGCGAAGATCAGCGCGACCAGCATGTCGTTCCAGACCCAGAGGAACTGGAAGATCCCGAGCGAGGCGATCGCGGGACCGCCGAGCGGCAGGACGACCCGGGTGAAGAGCCGGATCTCGCCGCACCCGTCGAGCCGGGCCGCTTCGAGGAGCTCCTTCGGGATCTCCGCGAAGAAGTTCCGTAGCAGGAAGATCGCGAAGGGCAGTCCGAAGGCGGTGTGGAAGAGCACGACCCCGAGGGTCGTCTCGAAGATGCCGATCGTCCCGAACAGCTTCGAGACCGGGATCAGCGCGACCTGCACCGGGACCACCAGCAGCCCCACGACCACCAGGAACCACCAGTCGCGGCCGGGGAAGTCCAGCCAGGCGAAGGCGTACCCGGCGAGGGAGCCGATGACCAGGACCAGGAGCGTGGCCGGGACGGTGATGAGGACGGTGTTGAGGAGGGAGCCGGTGATGGTCTCGTTGGAGAGCAGCGCCGAGTAGTTCTCGACGGTCAGCTGGGCGGGGGAGGTGAAGACCTGCCACCAGCCGCTCTCGCTGATGTCGGTGGGGCTGCGGAGGGAGGAGAGCAGCAGGCCGACCGTCGGCATCAGCCAGAAGAGGCCGACGAGGACGAGGAAGACCCGCATCGCGCCGCCGGCGGCCCGGGAGGCCAGCCGCGAGCCGAGCCCGGCGGACGGCCGTGCGGCCGCCCGAGCCTGCCCCCGCGCGGCGGGTGGTGCGGCCGAGCGAGTGGTGGGGGTTGTCACCTGCGGGCCTCCCTTCGCATCCGGCGGATGTTGAACGCCATCACCGGGATCACCAGCAGGAGCAGCAGGACGGCGATGGCCGAGCCCACCCCGAGATCGGCGTCCGTCCCGAACGACGAGCGGTACAGCTGGAGCGCCAGCACGTTCGCGTCGTCCTGGGCCGAGCCCGGCGCGATGATGAAGACCAGGTCGAAGATCTTCAGGACGTTGATCATCAGGGTCACCAGGACGACGGCCAGGACCGGCGCGAGGAGCGGCACGGTGATCCGGCGGAAGACCTGCCACTCGTTCGCCCCGTCGACCCGGGCGGCCTCGAGCAGTTCCCGGGGCATGCCGGCCAGTCCGGCCGCGATCAGGACCATCGCGAACCCGGCCCACATCCACACGTAGCTGCCGATGATCGCCGGGGTCACGAGCGAGGGGCCCAGCCACTCCACCCCGTTGTACTGCGCGCGGAAGTTGCTCGCGGGCAGCCGTAGGAGGGCGCCGTCGGCGGAGGGCGGGAGGGTGAACGAGCCGTCGGCCGCCGCCCGCGTCGTGGCCACCACCGTCCCGTCCTTGACCGCCTCGATCCGCAGCTCCTTGAGGCCGACCTCCTTCGGGTCGACGGCGTTCGGCTTCCCGCCGCCGCCCTTGGTGAAGTCCAGCCAGGCGGTGCCGGTGATCCCACCGCCCTGGGCGGTCTCCGGCCGGCGCGCCGGTCGGGCGTCCTCCGGCATCTGCGCCGGCGCCACACCGATCAGCGGGAGCCGCGCCGGCTCGCCCGCGCGGACCGGGCTCTTGGTGACGTACGCGCCTCCGCCGGCCGCTTCGAGCGGATGCACGGGCAACGGGCGCGCCCGGGGAAAGACGGAGGCCTCGGCGAAGGTGTCGTGGACGCCGACCCAGACGGCGTTGGCGACACCGCGGTCCGGGTCCTGCTCGTACACGAGGCGGAAGATGATGCCCGCGGCCAGCATCGAGATCGCCATGGGCATGAAGACGAGCAGCTTGAACGCCGTGCCCCAGCGCACCCGCTCGGTGAGCACCGCGAAGATCAGGCCGAGGGCGGTCGCGACGGTCGGCGCGACGACCGCCCAGATCGCGTTGTTGCGCACGGCGGTGAGGATCGTGTCGTCGGTGAAGAGGGCGACGTAGTTGTCGAGGCCCGCGAAGGAGTCCCCGGCCTTGTCGAAGAACGAGCGGTGGACGGAGTACCCGATGGGGTAGACGACGAGCGCGCCGAGCAGGACCAGGGCGGGGAGGAGGAACCCCACCGCGACCGTCCTGCGCGAGCCGGCTCTGCGAGCCGTGGGCGTGGTGCCTTCAGCTGCGGAGGGCACGGCGCGTCAGCTCTTGTAGGCCTTGGCGGCGTCCGCTTCGAGCCGCTCCTGCGTCCCCGTGATGTCCTTCGGGTTCTTCAGGAAGTCCTGCAGCGCCTTCCACTCGCCCTTGCCGGGGGTGCCGCCGAAGGACTGCGGCATCTGGTCCGACATGTCGAAGCGGAAGTCGTCCCCGGCCTCCAGGAGCGCCTTGGCGATCTCGCGCTGGACGTCGTTCGGGTACGCGCTCAGGTTCATGTTCTTGTTGGGGGAGAGGAAGCCGCCCGCGCCCGCCCAGATCGCGGCCGCGTCCGGGGAGGCGAGGAAGGTCAGCAGGGCCTGGGCGCCCTTGGTGTCCTTCAGGGCCACCGCCGCGTCGCCGCCCGTGACGACCGGGGAGGCCGCGCCGACCGCCGGGAACGGGAACACCTTCGCGTCCGTACCGATCTTCGCGCTGGTCTGCGCGATGTTGACGGCCGAGAAGTCGCCCTCGAAGACCATCGCGCCCTTGGGCTGGTCGCCGCCGGTGAACGTCTGGGTGACCGAGGCGGGGAACTCCGTCTGCAGCGCGCCGTCCGCGCCGCCCGCGATCAGCTCCGGCTTGCCGAACAACTCGGCGAGGGTCGTGAGGGCCTTGGTGACGGACGGGTCCGTCCACTTGATCCGGTGCTTGGCCAGCTGGTCGTACTTCTCGGGGCCCGCCTGGGAGAGGTAGATGTTCTCGAACCAGTCGGTGAGCGTCCAGCCGTCCGCCCCGCCGATGGAGACCGGGGTGACGCCGGAGGCCGAGATCGTCTCGGCGGTCGCCAGGAACTCCTTCCAGGTCTTCGGCTCGGTGGCGCCCGCGTTCTCGAAGGCGGCGTTGTTGTACCAGATCAGGGACTTGTTGGCGGCCTTGAAGTACACGCCGTACTGCTTGCCGTCGACCGCGCCGAGGTCCCGCCAGCCCGGGGAGTAGTTCTTGGCGAGCTGCGCCTCGGCCTCCGGGCCGACCGGCTTGAGCCACTTCTGGGCGGCGGCCTGCTGGATCGCGCCGACCTGCGGGAGCATCGCGATGTCGGGCGGGGAGCCGCCCGCGATCTTCGTGCCGAGGAAGTTCACGATCGGGTCCTGGGCGGGCACGAAGGTGACGGTGGCGCCGGTGCGCTTCTCGAACTCCTTCAGGACCTTGGTGAAGTTCTCCTGCTCGGGGCCGGTCCAGACGGCCGCGACCTCGATCTTCTCGCCCTTGAGGGAGGGCAGGGTGAGGCTGCTCGCGGAGGTCGCCGGCGGGCCGGGTTCCTTCGTGCCCGAGTCCTCGCCCTCGCTGCCGCCGCAGCCGGCGAGGGCGAGTCCGAGGGTGAGCGCGGTGACCGTGGCGACGGTCCGTGCGGCCCTGCGTGGACGAAGAGTTGTACGCATTTCTGCCCCGTCTCTCCTGTGCGCGGTGCGTGGCCCCCGCACTCAGGTCTACGCCGGGGGCCCGGGGCCCGCAATACCGCCTTCCGTGCCAAGTGGGCGATCGTGATGGGCTCGTGACGTCCTGTCAGGAGCCGTTCAGGTGCCGTCGGGGGTTGTCAGGTGCGCGTCGCGGGGGTGAGCGGGGAGAGCGGGGTCGCGTCGAGGGAGCGGGCGGCGCGGTCGAGCGCGCTGGCGAGGAGTGCCAGGTCGGTCGGGCCGTTGCCCAGCTCGCGGACGGGTCTGCGGGTGGGCGGATCGCCCATCCGCTCCCACTCCAGCGGGACGACCGTGGGCCGGAGCGTCGCCGTGCGCGGGATGCGGCCGGTGACCCGTCCGGCCTGGAACGGGGTGACCCGGCCGTCCGGGTGACCGAGCCGGCCCCGGCCGGGCGCGGGGTCGTCGGGACCGGGCGCGGCGGGGGCGGCGTCGAGCACGATCCGCAGCCGGGCGCCGTGGGCCAGCTCCGTGTCCGCCGTACGGTCGGGGCGCGCCGAGGTCGCGACCAGGTGCACCCCGAGCCGCGCACCGCCGCGCGCGACGGCTTCCAGGGCCCGTACGACCGACCCGGCGGCGGGCCGCCCGGGCGAACCGAGCGCGGGCGCGACGAGCGCGTCGAAGTCGTCGACCAGCACGACGAGCCGGGGGAGCGCGGCGGCCTCGTCACCGGCCCACAGCCGCTGCGGGTCCGGCTCACCGCCGGGCCGCGGCACGCGCCCCGACCCCGGCGCCACGAGCTCGTCCGCCCCGGGGCGTGGCGTGTGGCCGCTGGGGAGGTAGGTGAGGGCGTCCGTCCCGGGGTGGGGGGTGCGGCCGCTCGGGCGGTACGTGAGGTCGTCGGCACCCGCGCCGGGGTGCGGGGTCCGGCCGCTCGGGCGGTCGGCGAGGTCCTCGGCCCCGGAGCGGTGGGTCCGCGCGCTCGGGAGGTACGTGAGGTCGTCGGAGCCGGGGCGGGGTGTCCGGTCGCTCGGGAGGTACGTGAGGTCGTCGGAGCCCGGGCGTGGGGTGCGGGTGTCGGTCGGGGTGTCGGTGCCGCCCGGGCGTGCGCCGACCGAGCCCTCGCCCGTGCGGAGGGTGCGGCTGCTCGGGCGGTCGGCCAGGTCGCCCTTGCGGGCGTCCGGGATACGGGCGGCGCCCAGGGACTCCGCCGCGCTCGCCGTGCGCTGGCCGATCATGCGGGCCGCCTGGCGGTCCGCGAAGTGCCCGTCGCCCAGGATCTCCGCCCGGCGCTTCAGCTCCGCGCCCAGCGCCTGGGCGAACTCCCGCATCCGGACCGGGTCGGAGGCCACCAGGTGCTCGGTGACGTGCGGCAGCTCCGTGCACGCCGCGAGCCCCTCGCCGCGCTCACCGCCCGCGCCGTCCACGAGGAGCAGTCCCAGCCGGTCCGGCCGGCCGCCGGCCGCCAGGGAGGCCGCGATCGAGCGCAGCAGCTCCGTCCGCCCGCTGCCCGCGGGCCCCTCGATCAGCAGATGGGGCCCCTCCTCCGTCAGGTCGACGGAGACCGGCCCGCGCGGCCCGGCACCCAGGACGGCCGTGCCGTCCCCGGCCGCCGCCCAGCGCGCGAGGAGCGAGGCGGGCGTCGCCCGGGCCAGGCCCAACTCGTCGAGGAGCCGCGCGGACCGGGGCAGCGCCGTCGCGGCCGTCCGCCCCCGCGCGGCCGGGGCGTCGTCACGCAACGGGGCGAGCGCCCGTCCGAAGCGCTCCGCCCAGGCCACCGACACCGCGTCCACCACGCCCACGGTCCCGTGGCCCGCGGCCCGGCCCCCCGCCGTACGCAGCAGCCGCAGCGCCGTCGCCACGTCACCGCTCAGCAGGGCGACCGCCCCGCACTCGCGGAACGCGAGCGAGGCCGCGCAGGCGCTCTCGTACGTCGCGGCGACCGGGGAGACCGGCGACGCGGCCGGCGCCTCGGCCAGACAGATCAGGTGGATCCCGGCGGCCGGGCCCGCGCCCGCGAGCCGCGCGGTGGTCTCGCGCAGCGCCGCCGAACCGGGGTCGCCGTCCACGATCACGACCGTCACCGGCCCTTCGTACCGCGCCGCCGCCTCGGCGACCGTCGCGCGGTCGGCGCTCGGCCAGCCGGGGCCGAGCGGTCCGTCGTCGAGCCGCCGGGTCAGCTCCGCCGTACGGGCCTGGGCCTGATCGCGGTCGTACGCGAGGAGCAGGCGGCAGTCCTGGCCGTGCGCCGGGCGCAGGTGCGGGAGCCAGCCGAGCCAGCCCCAGGCCCGCCGCCGCTCCTCCACGGGGCGGGCGCGGTCCGCGCTGATCAGCACGATCTCCAGGTCGGCGGGGGAGTGCAGGGCCGCGAGCTGCGCGACCACGGAGCGCGCCAGACCGGCGAGGCGGGCGCCGGGGCCCGCGAGCCCGAGCGAGCCGGCCTCGCGCAGCCCGACGGTGACGGGCACCCCGGACAGCTCGGCCCGGTCGGTCGTGCCGAGCCGGACGACGAGCGCCTCGGGGTGGTCCGCCCCGCGCTCCCAGAGCCGGGGGCCGGGACCGAGCGCCGTGAGCAGGACGGCCGCCGGGTCCGGCCAGGTCTCGGGGCTCGGCGCGGCGGGGCCTGCGAGCAGGTCGCCGCCGGGCTGCCGGGTGTGGGTGTCCGTACCGGAGTCGCCGGAGGCCTGGACGTCCTCCCTGGCGCCGGTGAAGCGGCGGGCCCAGGCTCCTATCCCGCCGCGCCTGCCGCGTGGTGCCGGGGACTCGGGGTCGGTCGGCCGGATCCTGCTGTGCGTCTCGCCCGCGCCCTCGCCGTCCGCGTCCGTCCCCGTGCCCTGCGAGTCGGCCACGCGTGCGTGCGGCGGCGAGCCGGTGGCGGAGCCGCCGTCGCCGGCCGCTCCGTCGCGGGGCGCCGCCGTCGCGAGCTCCACGCGCAGGTGGCCTTCGCCGTCCGGCGCCGTGGGCAGGGAGGCCGAACCACCGGCCGTACCGCCGTCCTCCGGGCCCGTCAGACGGAGGGCGGACTCGCCGAGGCGCAGAAGCGCGCCCGGGGCGAGCCGGACGGGGCGGTCGCCGACCGCCGTGCCGTCCAGCGTCGTGCCGTTCGTGGAGCCGAGGTCCGCGACCGTGACCCGGCCGTCGTCCCCGACCGTGACCGTGCAGTGCACCCGGGAGACGTCCGGGTCGTCGAGCGGGACGTCCGCGTCCAGGGAACGGCCGATTCTGATCGGTCCGCGGTGCAGCAGGTGCACGCCTCCCGCGTCGGGCCCCGCGACGACGTGGAGCCGGGCCGAGGCGTCCTCGGCCGGGAGGTCGTCCTCGCCGGGGACGTGGAGCGTGAGGATCGCGCCGTCGACCAGTGGGGGCTCGCCGAGCGAGCATCGGCGCGCGTCGAGCCGCTCCCGGCCCGCGTACAGCACGGTGGAGCCCGACAGGGAGGTGTCCGGGCCGGAGACGGCCGCGGCGAGATTGGAGGCCACGGCGGCCAGGGCCGTCCCCGCGGGGGCGGTGACGAGCACGTCGCACGCGCGCCCGGCGCCGTGCCCGGCGTTCGGCGCGAGGACGGTCAGCCGGATCTGCATCGCCGTCAGCGGTCCCTTCTGCGCGTGTGCCCGGCAGGGGAACCACCCGTATCTCCCCCCACCCGGCACGGACGCGTCGCCCGGTACAGGTCGGCACGGCGCGAGGGGCTCCCGACCCGTTACGCGACGTGCTGTGTGCATCCTCGCACCTGCCACTGACAACCCGCCCGCGGGTCGCCTTCAAGTGATCTTGAATGGTCGGCTGTGGACCTAAAAGTGCCTGGTTGGGTACGGCTTCGGACGTGCGCGGCAACCACCGGCACCCCCTGCGCGTCTTGTTTTCGGACAAGTCGGATGCCGGAATCAGCCGTCCAGGGGTCGACCGTTGACCCGTGCGGCGGCACTAAAGTGGGTCGGACACCCGGACGGGTCACAACACAGGACAGGAACCCCGGGAACCCCAGGACCACGATCAGCAGGGAGCGCGTGACGTGCGGCCAATCGGCAGCAAGTACCTGCTCGAGGAGCCGCTCGGACGCGGCGCCACGGGCACCGTCTGGCGAGCCCGCCAGCGGGAGGCGGCAGGCGCCGAGGCGGCCGTGCAGGGCCAGCCCGGCGAGACCGTGGCGATCAAGGTCCTCAAGGAGGAGCTGGCCAACGACGCGGACATCGTGATGCGCTTCCTGCGCGAGCGGTCCGTGCTGCTCCGGCTCACCCACCCGAACATCGTGCGCACCCGCGACCTGGTCGTCGAGGGCGATGTCCTCGCCCTGGTCATGGACCTCGTCGAGGGCCCCGACCTGCACCGGTACATCCGCGAGAACGGCCCGCTCACCCCGGTCGCCGCCGCGCTCCTGACCGCGCAGATCGCCGACGCGCTGGCCGCCAGCCACGCCGACGGCGTCGTCCACCGCGACCTGAAGCCCGCCAACGTGCTGCTCGCGGAGCAGCACGGCCAGATGCACCCGATGCTGACCGACTTCGGCATCGCGCGGCTCGCCGACTCCCCGGGCCTGACCCGGACGCACGAGTTCGTCGGCACGCCCGCGTACGTCGCGCCCGAGTCCGCCGAGGGCCGCCCGCAGACCTCCGCCGTCGACATCTACGGCGCGGGCATCCTGCTCTACGAGCTGGTCACCGGCCGTCCCCCGTTCGCCGGCGGCACCGCCCTCGAAGTCCTGCACCGGCACCTGAGCGAGGAGCCGCGCCGCCCCTCGACCGTGCCCGCCCCGCTGTGGACGGTCATAGAGCGCTGCCTGAGCAAGGACCCCGACCGCCGGCCGAGCGCCGAGAACCTGGCCCGTGGCCTGCGTACGGTCGCGGCCGGCATCGGCGTCCACTCCACGCCCGCGCAGATCGAGGCCGCCGACGGCGTCGGCGCGCTGCTCGCCCCCGACCCGGCGCCCGCGCCGGTCCCGGGGATGCCCGGCGCCGCCGACCCGACCCAGGTGCTGCCGAGCAACGCCGGGCAGTACGACCCCGCCGCCCCGACGAGCGTCATGCAGACGAGCGGCCCCGGCGGCGGCCCGATGGGCGGCGCCGATCCGACGGCGGTCATGCCGCCCGTACCGTCGCAGCCGCCGCAGGTCGCGGCGAACGAGGAGCAGCCGCACCCCTGGCAGAGCCAGCTGGCCGCCGCCCGCGACCGCAACGAGCAGACGCAGATCCAGTACCTGGACCCGAGCGAGGACCCGCTGCGTCGGCGTCCGCAGCGCCAGCCGCAGCCGCCGCAGCACCAGCCTCAGCAGCACCAGCAGCAGCGGCAGGCCCCGCAGCCGTACCAGCAGCCTCAGCAGCAGCCCCGGTACCAGCAGCAGCCTCAGCAGCAGCAGTACGCGCCCGCGCCGCAGCAGGCGTACCACCCGCCCCAGCAGCAGTACAACCCGCCGCAGCAGCCCGCCCCGCAGGCTCCGCAGCCGCCGGCTCCGCGCGAACCGCGTCCGCCGCGCCGGCGCGGCGCCAACCCGATGCGGATCCCCGGTCTCGGCTGCCTGAAGGGCTGTCTGTTCTCGATCCTGATGTTCGTGGTCGCGGGCTGGCTCATCTGGGAGCTGACCCCGCTCCAGAGCTGGATCGCCGAGGGCAAGAGCTACTGGCAGGCCATCGGCGACGGAATCTCGTCCTTCACCGACTGGGTCTCCGAGCTCGCGGACTCCGGGAGCGGGAGCACCAGCGGTACCACTTCCGGCGGTACGGGGCAGTAAGTCTGCCGATTTATCGACTTCCGAGGGGTGATTTCGCTTCGGAAGTGACGACCAGCGGCTGCGGACGCGTAACTTTGACGCGTCCGCCAGCCGCTGAGGGAGCAGTCTTGGCACGCAATATCGGCAGCCGCTACACGGCCCACCAGATCCTCGGTCGGGGCAGCGCCGGCACGGTGTGGCTCGGAGAGGGCCCGGAGGGCCCCGTCGCCATCAAGCTGCTGCGCGAGGACCTGGCCTCGGACCAGGAGCTCGTCGGCCGCTTCGTCCAGGAACGCACCGCCCTGCTCGGGCTCGACCACCCCCGGGTGGTCGCCGTCCGCGACCTCGTCGTCGACGGCAACGACCTGGCGCTCGTGATGGACCTGGTCCGCGGCACGGACCTGCGCACCCGGCTCGACCGCGAGCGCAGGCTCGCCCCCGAGGCGGCCGTCGCGATCATCGCCGACGTCGCGGACGGCCTCGCCGCCGCGCACAAGGCCGGCGTCGTCCACCGGGACGTCAAGCCCGAGAACATCCTGCTCGACATGGAGGGCCCGCTCGGCCCCGGCGGCGCCCACCCCGCGCTCCTCACCGACTTCGGCGTCGCCAAGCTCATCGACACGCCCGGCCGCACCAAGGCGACGCGGATCATCGGCACGCCGGACTACCTCGCCCCGGAGATCGTCGAAGGCCTGCCGCCGCGCGCCGCCGTCGACATCTACGCCCTCGCGACCGTCCTGTACGAGCTCCTGGCCGGCTTCACGCCCTTCGGCGGCGGCCACCCGGGCGCGGTGCTGCGCCGCCACGTCACGGAGACGGTCGTCCCGCTGCCGGGCATCCCCGAGGAGCTGTGGCAGCTCATCGTCCAGTGCCTGGCCAAGGCCCCGGCGTCCCGGCTGCGCGCCTCGGAGCTGGGCAGCCGGCTGCGGGAGTGCCTGCCGCTGCTCAAGGGGCTGCCGCCGTTGGACGTGGACGAGCCCGACGACGCCGAGCAGCAGGCACAGGAGCCGCGCGAGGACGACCCGTACCCGACGGGCGCGAGTGCGGGCGGGGCGGGCACGCCCTCCGGGACGGCCGCCCCGCGCCGGGCCGCCGTGCCCCTGGTCCCGGGCGCGTCTCCCGACTCCAACCGGGACACCCACACCTCCATGCGCGTCCCCGCCCCCGACGAGCTGGCGGGCGGCCCCCTGGGCACGGCCCGCGCCCCGCGCTCGGCGGGCGCCCGGCGCCCGGGCTCGGCCCGCCACAAGGCGGAGACGGTCCGCAAGCGCCGGATCACCCTCGCCGTCGCGGCGCTCCTGGTCGCGGGCGCGGTGGGGGTGGGCGGCTACCTGGCGACCGCGGAGGAGTCGGACGTACCCCCGCAGGACTCGAAGACGTCGACGCAGCCCTAGGGCCTGTCTGGGCCCACGGGGGCCCACCGGGGCCCGTCGTGGCCTGGGGGGCGGGGGATTCGCGGCGAGCCGTTACGCTGGACGCGTGGCAGTCGTCGATGTATCCGAAGAGCTGAAGTCCCTCTCCTCGACCATGGGGTCGATCGAGGCCGTCCTGGACCTCGAAAAGCTGAGGGCCGACATCGCCGTGCTCGAAGAGCAGGCCGCGGCCCCGTCCCTGTGGGACGACCCGGAGGCGGCGCAGAAGATCACCAGCAAGCTTTCGCACCTCCAGGCCGAGGTCCGCAAGGCCGAGGCCCTGCGTGGCCGGATCGACGACCTCGGGGTGCTCTTCGAGCTCGCCGAGGAGATGGACGACCCGGACACCCGCGTCGAGGCGGAGACGGAGTTGGTCTCCGTCCGCAAGGCGCTGGACGAGATGGAAGTCCGTACGCTCCTCTCCGGCGAGTACGACGAGCGCGAGGCGCTGGTCAACATCCGCGCCGAGGCGGGCGGCGTCGACGCCGCCGACTTCGCGGAGCAGCTCCAGCGCATGTACCTGCGCTGGGCCGAGCGGCACGGCTACGGCACCGAGGTCTACGAGACCTCGTACGCGGAAGAGGCCGGCATCAAGTCGACCACCTTCGTGGTCAAGGCCCCGTACGCGTACGGCACGCTCTCGGTCGAGCAGGGCACGCACCGACTGGTGCGCATCTCGCCGTTCGACAACCAGGGCCGCCGCCAGACCTCGTTCGCGGGCGTCGAGATCCTGCCGGTCGTCGAGTCCTCGGACCACGTCGAGATCGACGAGTCCGACCTGCGCGTGGACGTCTACCGCGCGTCGGGCCCCGGCGGCCAGGGCGTCAACACGACCGACTCGGCGGTGCGCATCACGCACATCCCGACCGGCATCGTGGTCTCCTGCCAGAACGAGCGCTCGCAGATCCAGAACAAGGCGAGCGCCATGAACGTCCTCCAGGCCAAGCTCCTCGAGCGCCAGCGCCAGGAGGAGCGCGCCAAGATGGACGCCCTCAAGGACAGCGGCAGCTCCTGGGGCAACCAGATGCGCTCGTACGTCCTGCACCCGTACCAGATGGTCAAGGACCTCCGCACGGAGCACGAGGTCGGCAACCCGCAGGCGGTCCTCGACGGCGAGATCGACGGCTTCCTGGAGGCGGGCATCCGCTGGCGCAAGCAGCAGGAGAAGTAGCCTCCAGCTTTTCGTCCGACCACGCGACGGGCCCTACTCGACCACGAGTGGGGCCCGTTCGTGCGTACGGGTGCGAGCGAACTCCGCGGCGACGGCGCCGACACCGGGCTGGGCGGTGTGACGATCCGTCTGCGCCGGCCGGCGGGTGGGGTCTGAGGGCGGGTGAGCCCGTTCGCGGGCGCAAGTGCCTGCGGGGCGATCCTGACGCTTTGTCGACATGGGAACTGGCCTTGGAGGGACGGTAGTTCCGCGTTTACGTCACAGTTGCATCCCCGCATGCTGGGCAACTGGTGATCTTTCGGGCATCGCACGCGCAACGACCTTGACGCGTATGCGGAAACTCGGAAGGGTGACAGGTTGCATGCGTATCTCTGGGGCGTGTGTGAAACGGGGGCCGGTTGAGTGACACGCCGCTCCCGGTGCCCGAGGCCCCGAGCGCTGCTCCAATGACGAGATGAGCTACTGGGGGTAGCAGCCAGATGACCAAGAAGACGCGGATCCGTGTAGCGCGTATAGCGGCCGGCGCGGTGATCGCGGCCGGCGCGTCGCTCACCGCGGCGGGTGCCGCTTCCGCCGTTGGTGTGTCCTTCGGGGCCGAGGTCAACGACGGCACGGTCGAGGTCAAGGCCGGCGTCGAGGGCCTTGATGGTGGCGTTGACGGCGGCGTCGACGGCGGCGTCGATGGCGGCGTTGACGGTGGCGCCGGTAACGGTGGCAACGACGGCGGTGCCGGCAATGGCGGTAACGACGGCGGTGCCGGTAACGGTGGCAACGACGGCGGTGCCGGTAACGGTGGCAACGACGGTGGCGCCGGTAACGGTGGCAACGACGGTGGCGCCGGCAACGGTGGCAACGACGGTGGCGCCGGCAACGGCGGTAACGACGGCGGTGCCGGTAACGGTGGCAACGACGGCGGTGCCGGTAACGGTGGCAACGACGGTGGCGCCGGCAACGGTGGCAACGACGGCGGTGCCGGCAACGGTGGCAACGACGGTGGCGCCGGTAACGGTGGCAACGACGGTGGCGCCGGTAACGGTGGCAACGACGGTGGCGCCGGTAACGGTGGCAACGACGGTGGCGCCGGCAATGGTGGCAACGACGGTGGCGCCGGTAACGGCGGTAACGGCAACGGCGGCAACGGTGGCAACGCCGGTAACGGCAACGGCGGGAACGGGAACGGTGGCAACGCCGGGAACGGGAACGGCGGGAACGGTTCCTCCGAGAACGGCGGCAACGGCAACGGCGGCAACGGCAGCGCCGACAACGGTGGCAGCACCTCCACCAACGGTGGCAGCACCTCCACCAACGGTGGCGCCGGCACCTGCACCGTCGACCTCGACGGGGCCGAGTGCGTGAGCAACAACCCCGACACCGACAACGCCGGCTCGCAGCCCGTCGAGCAGGGCAAGGCCAAGGAGGAGCTGGCTGAGACCGGCGCCGCCGAGACCTCGTTCCTGCTCATCGGTGCCGCGACCATGATCGCCGGTGGCATCGGCTTCCGCATGCTGCCGCGTCTGGTCGGTGGCGGCCGCGCCGCCGTCTGAGGCGACGAGCGGTAGCGCGTCGGCGCGGGTAAGTCAGCGCGAAGGCGCGTAGAGCGTACGAGAGGGCCGGGGGGTCACCCCCGGCCCTCTCTCACGTTCCGGCTCGCGTGCGGGGCCTACGCCGCCTGCAGCGCCGCCAACAGGGCCATCGTCGCCAGCAGGGCGATCACGAGGGCCAGCACCATCGCAGGGGTCAGGCCCGTCGACGGGTCCAGCCGTTCCCGGTTCGCGCGGCAGACGGGGCAGCGACCCTCCGCGACGGGGGCCGCGCAGTTGGCGCACACCAGTCGGTCATACGTCATGCGCTCTCCTCCTCCCGCACAGCGGTCCACACGGGGTTTCACACCAAGGACAACGCCCGGTGGCACCCGAGCGTTCCCCCTACCACTGTGCCAGCTCCGACGCGTTTCGGCGCGCCCCGTCGGATTACACCCGGATCGCATCGCTTCCGCCCCGGAGGGCGAAAAGGATAAAGCACGCAAGCCGGGACCGCGACTGCGCGGGCCATCCCCGGTCGCGTAAGGTCGCGCACACCTACTCCCGGCCGACCGTGGTGCATCCGTGATCCGATTCGACAACGTCTCCAAGTCCTATCCGAAGCAGAACCGCCCCGCGCTCCGGGATGTATCCCTGGAGATCGAGAAGGGGGAGTTCGTCTTCCTCGTCGGTTCCTCCGGCTCCGGAAAGTCGACTTTTCTCCGGCTGATCCTGCGCGAGGAGCGCTGCAGCCACGGCCAGGTGCACGTCCTCGGCAAGGACCTCGCCCGGCTCTCCAACTGGAAGGTGCCCCACATGCGGCGCCAGCTCGGGACCGTCTTCCAGGACTTCCGGCTGCTGCCCAACAAGACCGTCGCCGAGAACGTCGCCTTCGCCCAGGAGGTCATCGGCAAGCCGCGCGGCGAGATCCGCAAGGCCGTGCCCCAGGTCCTCGATCTCGTCGGCCTCGGCGGCAAGGAGGACCGGATGCCCGGCGAGCTCTCCGGTGGTGAGCAGCAGCGCGTCGCCATCGCCCGGGCCTTCGTGAACCGCCCCATGCTGCTGATCGCGGACGAGCCCACCGGCAACCTCGACCCGCAGACCTCCGTCGGCATCATGAAGCTGCTCGACCGGATCAACAGGACAGGGACCACCGTCGTCATGGCGACCCACGACCAGAACATCGTCGACCAGATGCGCAAGCGCGTCATCGAGCTCGAAAAGGGCCGCCTCGTCCGCGACCAGGCGCGCGGCGTCTACGGATACCAGCACTGAGCAGGTAGGGGATAGATCACCATGCGCGCTCAGTTCGTGCTCTCCGAGATCGGCGTCGGCCTTCGCCGCAATCTCACGATGACCTTCGCCGTCATCGTCTCCGTGGCCCTCTCGCTCGCCCTCTTCGGCGGTGCGCTGCTCATGCGCGAGCAGGTCAGCACGATGAAGGACTACTGGTACGACAAGGTCAACGTCTCCATCTTCCTCTGCAACAAGAACGACGCGGCCGCCTCCACCAAGTGCGCCAAGGGTGCGGTGACCGCGCAGCAGAAGGAGCAGATCCAGGCCGATCTGAAGAAGATGGACATCGTCGAGTCCGTCCACCACGAGACGACCGACGAGGCCTACAAGCACTACAAGGAGCAGTACAGCGACACCGCCATCGCCTCGGTCATCACGCCCGACCAGATGCAGGAGTCGTTCCGGGTCAAGCTGCACGACCCGGAGAAGTACAAGGTCGTCGCCACCGCCTTCGCCGGCCGGGACGGCGTGGAGTCCGTGCAGGACCAGCGCAACATCCTGCAGAACCTCTTCGACCTGATGAACGGCATGAACATCGCCGCCCTCGGCATCATGGGGCTGATGCTCGTCATCGCGCTGATGCTGATCGTCAACACGGTGCGCGTCTCCGCCTTCAGCCGGCGGCGCGAGACCGGCATCATGCGGCTGGTCGGCGCCTCCAGCTTCTACATCCAGATGCCGTTCATCATGGAGGCCGCCTTCGCCGGACTCCTCGGCGGCGCCGTCGCCTGCGTCATGCTCCTGGTCGGCCGGTACTTCCTCATCGACCACGGCATCGCCCTCGCCGACAAGATGCAGCTCGTCAACTTCATCGGCTGGGACGCCGTCCTGGCCAAGCTGCCGCTCGTCATCGCCATCGGCCTGCTGATGCCCGCCCTTGCGGCCTTCGTGGCGCTGCGCAAGTACCTGAAGGTGTGACAAGGAACCCTCAGACACCCTTGGCGCCGTACGGTCAACCACCGTACGGCGCCATTGCTTTGTCCTAGAGTGAGCGCCATGCCTACCGGCCCCGACCCCAGTCCGCGGCCCCGCGGAGTTCTGCGCGGGGCCGCCCTGACGCTGGTCTTCGCCGGAGTGCTCGCGACGGCCGCGGCCACCGGGGCCCTGCCGCGGCAGGAGCCCATCGCCCTCAAGCGCGCCCCGCAGGCCGCGCCCGCCCGCGACCGGGACACCGTCGACCCGGCCGACCTCTCCCGCGCCGCAGCCGAGGCGATGGCCGACGGGAAGTCCGGCAAGCAGGCCGCCGAGGAGTTCGTCAGCCGCAGCGGCGACCGCTGGGGGGCGGTGTACGGCAAGGCCGAGTTCGAGGAGTTCACGCAGGCCCTCGACGGCTCGTACACCGGCGTCGGGCTCTCCGCGCGCAAGGCGGGGGCGGACCGGATCGAGATCTCCCGCGTCCACGCCGGCGGCCCCGCCGCCAAGGCCGGGCTGCGCGCCGGCGACCGGCTCGTCACCGTCGACGGGCGCTCCCTGGCCGGCCTCTCCGTCTCCGAGGTCGTCGCCCTGCTGCGCGGCGACGGCGCCGGCCGGGCCGGTTCCACCGTCGCCCTCGGCGTCGAGCGCGGCCGCGCCGCCTGGACCGAGACCCTGACCCGGGCCCGGCTCGCCAACGACGACGTGACCGTGCGGCGCCTCGACGACGGCGTCGTACTGATCAAGGTCGCCGCCTTCACCAAGGGCGTGGGCGAGCGGGTACGGGCGGCGGTACGGGCCGCCCCGGCCGGCGCCGGGGTCCTCCTGGACCTGCGGGGCAACGCCGGCGGCCTGGTCGCCGAGGCCACCGTGGCCGCCTCCGCCTTCCTCGACGGCGGTCTGGTCGCCACGTACGACATCGACGGCGAGCAGCGCGCGCTGTACGCGCAGAGCGGCGGCGACACCGCCCGGCCCGTCGTGGCCCTGGTCGACGGCGGCACGATGAGCGCCGCCGAGCTGCTCACCGGCGCCCTCAAGGACCGCGGCCGGGCCGTCACCGTCGGCTCGCGCACCTTCGGCAAGGGCGCGGTGCAGATGCCGAGCACACTGCCCGACGGCTCCGTCGCCGAGCTGACCGTCGGCCACTACCGCACTCCGGCGGGTCACGGCGTCGACGGCCTCGGCATCATCCCGGACCTCGTGGTCAGCGACAGCACGGGCGAGCGGGCCGAGGAGCGGGCCAGAACAGTATTGAGTGGCCTCGGAGGGGGCTCGTAGTGCGAAAATGGCCGCACTATGGCTAAGGGACTCGTGAACGTGCAGGGCAAGCCTGCCAAGAAGAAGGACCAGGACAAGGCTCCTGAGCGCAAGCTCATCGCGCAGAACAAGAAGGCGCGCCACGACTACCACATCATCGACACCTACGAGTGTGGTCTGGTGCTCATGGGCACCGAGGTGAAGTCGCTCCGCATGGGCCGGGCGTCGCTGGTCGACGGCTTCGTCCAGATCGACCGCGGCGAGGCGTGGCTGCACAACATCCACGTACCGGAGTACTCCCAGGGCAGCTGGACCAACCACTCGGCGAAGCGGAAGCGCAAGCTGCTGCTTCACCGCGCCGAGATCGACAAGCTGGAGTCGAAGTCCCAGGAGACGGGTCACACGATCGTGCCCCTCGCCCTGTACTTCCTGAACGGCCGGGTCAAGGTCGAGATCGCGCTGGCCAAGGGCAAGAAGGAGTACGACAAGCGGCAGACGCTGCGGGAGAAGCAGGACACCCGCGAGACGAGCCGGGCGATCGCGGCGGCCAAGCGGCGCCAGCGGGCGGCCCAGCTCGCATAGGACCCGTAGGGCCCCGTTAAGTCGCTGGCAACCGTGCGCGGTCGTCACGTACGATGGGTCACGCACCTCACAGCGGGTGCAGGCATTTGAAAAATCAACATGGGGATGATCGGTTTCGACAGCGGATGTCGAAGCAGGGGAAGCGTGTCGAGGAAGCGGCAATGATCTCGTAAACCATATGTCGCAACCAATAATCGCCAACACCAAGCGCGATTCCTTCGCCCTCGCTGCCTAAGTAGCGACTTGCGAAGTGTCAGCCCGGGGGTGATCCCGACCCGGATCCTGGCATCATCAAGGGATCTAAACTTCTAAGCCCGGTCACGGGGCCTAGAAGGAAATCAAACAGTGACTGAGCCCGTCGGAGACTTGTCCGCGTGATCTCCGGGGCCGAGAAAATCGCAGCGGACTGCACACGGAGAAGCCCTGATTCTGCACCGTTGGACGCGGGTTCGATTCCCGCCATCTCCACTCATCCCATGTGGGCACGGGCCCGGCAGTCGTCACGACGACCGCCGGGCCTTTGTCATCCCCGGGTGCTCACAGCAGTTGTGCGGGTCCGGTGAGAGCTAGGTTCCGTACCCGTCACTTCGCGCCACCGGCGCCGAAACGCGGCTTGCCTAGCGTCAGCGCTCAAGAGGTCCAGAGCATCTGGACGCTCGGGACCCGACACCGTGGAGGTACGTGATGGGCGGCCGGTGGATCGAACGCTGGGAGCCGGAGGACGAGACCTTCTGGCGTGAAGAGGGAGAACGGATCGCCCGGCGCAATCTGATCTTCTCCGTGCTCTCCGAGCACATCGGGTTCTCCATCTGGAGCCTGTGGTCCGTGATGGTCCTCTTCATGGGGCCTCAGTACGGGATCGACCCGGCGGGCAAGTTCTTCCTGATCGCGACCGCGACCTTCGTCGGGGCGCTGATCCGCGTCCCGTACACCTTCGCCGTCGCCCGCTTCGGCGGCCGGAACTGGACGATCGTCAGCGCGCTGCTGCTCCTGCTGCCGACGGGCGTCGCCTACGCGGTGATGGAGCCGGGCACCTCGTACGGCACCTTCCTGCTGGTCGCCGCGCTCACCGGGGTCGGCGGCGGCAACTTCGCCTCCTCGATGACCAACATCAACGCCTTCTTCCCGCTCCGGAAGAAGGGCTGGGCACTCGGGCTCAACGCGGGCGGCGGGAACATCGGCGTCCCCGTCGTCCAGCTCGTCGGCCTGCTCGTCATCGGCACCGCCGGCGCGCTGCACCCGCGGATCGTCCTCGGCGTCTACATCCCGCTGATCGTCGTCGCCGCCCTGTGCGCGGCGCTCTTCATGGACAACCTCGCCCCGGTGAAGAACGACACCGGCGCCGCGAAGGAGGCCGTGCGGGCCGGCCACACCTGGATCATGGCCTTCCTCTACATCGGGACCTTCGGCTCCTTCATCGGCTACAGCTTCGCCTTCGGGCTCGTCCTGCAGACCCAGTTCGGGCGCACCCCGCTCCAGGCCGCCTCGCTCACCTTCATCGGCCCGCTCCTCGGCTCGCTGATCCGGCCCGTCGGCGGCTCCCTCGCCGACCGGTACGGCGGCGCCCGCATCACGCTGTGGACGTTCGCCGCGATGGCCGCGTCGACCGGCGTCGTGGTCTACGCCTCGGTGGTCGAGTCCCTCACCGTCTTCCTCGTCGGCTTCATCGGGCTCTTCGTCCTCAGCGGCCTCGGCAACGGCTCCACGTACAAGATGATCCCCGCGATCTTCCTCGCGCAGGGGCACCGCCGGGGCCTGTCGGGCGAGGCGGCGGAGGCGTACGGCCGCAGGCTCTCCGGGGCCGCCATGGGGCTGATCGGGGCCGTGGGCGCGCTCGGCGGGCTCGGGATCAACCTGGCCTTCCGGCAGTCCTTCCAGACCGCGGGCACCGGCACCGCCGCGTTCGTCGCCTTCCTGCTCTTCTACGCGGCCTGCATGGTCGTGACCTGGGCGGTATACCTTCGCCGGCCGGCGGTCGTACCGGACACGGCCGAGGGCGTCGAGGCGGGCGACGGTGCCAGCGACAAGGCCCGGCAGCCCGGTTACGCCGAGGTGTGAGCCCTCCAGTGGTCCGTAACGGGCAGGAAATCCAGGTGAACCGCATCCGTCACGCATCGCCGTCAGGCTCGGCTCTCATGGACGAGCAAGAGCAGGGACCCCTCGCGGGGTTCACCGTGGGGGTCACCGCGGCACGGCGCGCGGACGAACTCGGCGCGCTGCTGCGCCGCCGGGGCGCGGCCGTGACGCACGGCCCCGCGCTGCGGATCGTGCCGCTCGCGGACGACACGGAACTGCTCGCCGCGACCAAGGAACTCATCGACCACGCCCCGGACGTCGTCGTCGCCACGACGGCGATCGGCTTCCGGGGCTGGGTCGAGGCCGCCGACGGCTGGGGCCACGGCGAGGAACTCCTCGACTGCCTACGGGGCGTGGAGCTGCTCGCCCGTGGCCCCAAGGTCAAGGGCGCGGTACGGGCGGCGGGACTCACCGAGTCGTGGTCGCCGTCGTCCGAGTCCATGGCCGAGGTCCTCGACCGGCTGCTCGCCGAGGGGGTGGCCGGGCGGCGGATCGCGCTCCAGTTGCACGGGGAGCCGCTGCCGGGGTTCGTGGAGGCCCTGACGGCGGGCGGCGCGGAGGTCGTCGGCGTACCGGTCTACCGGTGGATGCCGCCCGAGGACATCGGCCCCCTCGACCGGCTCCTGGACGGGGTCCTGACGGGCGCGCTCGACGCGGTGACCTTCACCAGCGCGCCCGCCGCGGCCTCGCTGCTGTCCCGGGCGGAGCACCGGGGCGCACTGCCCGAACTCCTCGAGGCGCTGCGGCACGACGTGCTCGCCGTGTGCGTGGGGCCGGTGACCGCGCTGCCGCTCCAGGCGCACGGCATCGACACCCTCCAGCCCGAGCGCTTCCGGCTCGGCCCGCTGGTCCAGGTGCTCTGCCAGGAACTCCCCGCCCGGGCGCGCAGCCTGCCGGTGGCCGGGCACCGGATCGAGATCCGCGGCCACGCGGTCCTCGTCGACGGCCTGCTGCGCCCGGTCCCGCCGGCCGGGATGGCCCTGCTCGCGGCCCTGGCCCGGCGCCCCGGCTGGGTGGTCTCCCGCCCCGACCTGCTCCGCGCCCTGCCCGGCGCGGGCCGGGACGAGCACGCGGTGGAGACGGCGATGGCCCGGCTCCGCACGGCCCTCGGCACCCCGAAGCTGATCCAGACGGTCGTCAAGCGCGGCTACCGGCTGGCGGTGGACCCGGTGGCGGAGACGAAGTACGGGGACGGTTAGGGCCTGGGCCCCTCAGCGGGGCACTTGGTGGACGTTGTGCTCCGCCAGGTCCGAGAGGAGACTCGCCGCGGCGCCGAAGTCCTTGTCGTCGTGGAGCACGATCAGTCCGTGGCTCGCTGCGGTGGCGCAGATGAGCCAGTCGACGACCGAGAGGCTCTGATGCCGCCCCCGCTGTGCGAGGCGGTACTGGGCCGTCTCGATCCAGCGCCAGGCGTGCTTGGGAACGGGGGTATCGGGGTAAAGGGCTCCGAGGCTGTCAGTCATCCTGTCGTACTCGTCCAGGTTGCGCGCCGATCTTCGGAACTCGATGCGCTGCGGATGGCACGATCCGATGTTGCCCTCGTCGATCTCGTGCGCCCATGCCTCGTTCAGAGACTTGTCGCGCTGGAGACGCCACACGGCGGTGGAGTCCACGAGATAGCGCAACATCTCAGGATTCACCCTTCTCGGCCGCGTGCTGACGCCAGAAGCTCTCGTCGTCCCACTCCTGGGCCTCCTCGAAGAAGCGGAGGCGGGCCTCGGTGCGACGACGCCGCTCGTTGTACTCGCGCAGTGCGAGATTGACTGTCTCCTTCTTCGTTCGCGCGCCGGAGAGTCGCATGGCCTCGGCGAGGGCCTCATCGTCTATGTCGATCTGCGTCGCGGTCATCCTGGCCTCCAGAGTGGCTGGCATGGGCTCCATATAAACGTAACCCACTTCATGTATGAGAGTTACGGTACGGAGGTGATCCGGATACGCCCCGCCACCGCCGCCGACGCCCCCGCCCTCGCGGCCGCGCTGTCGCGCAACCGCGCGCACATGCGGCCCTGGGAGCCGTACCGGAGCGAGGCGTACTACACCGCCGAGGGGCAGGCGGCGCGGCTCGGGGACGGTGGGCGGCGGTGGTTCGCGGTGGACGGGGACGAGATCGTCGCCTCCGCCACGCTCTCCGGGATCGCCCTCGGGCCCTTTCGCAGCGCCTCCCTCGGTTACTGGGTCGACGCCCGGTGCACCGGGCAGGGCCTCGCCACCCGGCTCGTCGAGGAGGTCTGCCGGGCGGCCCGGGAGGAGCTCGGCCTGCACCGGATCGAGGCCGGCACGGTCCTCGCCAATCACGCCTCCCAACGCGTCCTCGCCAAGAGCGGGTTCGAGCGGATCGGGACGGCGCCCCGCTATCTGCACATCGACGGGGAGTGGCGCGATCACCACCTCTTCCAACGGATCCTCCACGACGAGTCCCCGCCACAGGGCTAGCCGGACCCGCCCCGGCTGGGCACTCTGGTCGGGACGACTGCTTCCGATCGTGAGGTGGTGACAGGGGCATGACCGTACGGTTCGACTCCGGCCGGATCAGCCTGGACCTGGCCGCCCAACCGCTCCGTGATCCCCGGGCGCTCGACCACTTCCTGCGGACCGCCGGACTCGTCCCCGCCGCCACCCCGCTCCGCGGGATCGACGTCGTCTGGGTCGTGCGCTTCCGCGAACTGCGCGACTGCGTCGGCGAGCTGGCGCACGCCCAGCTCGACGGCCGGCGCGCCGCCGACCGGGCCCTGGAGCGGCTCAACGTGCTCGCCGCCGCCTCCGCGCCGCCCGCGCCCCGTGCCGTACGCACCGAAACCGGCGGGCTCGTACGGGCCTTGGACGCCGAACCCGACTGCCGGGCCCTGCTCGCCGCCGTCGCCAGGGACGCCGTCGACCTGCTCACCGACCCGACCGCCCGCGCCCTGCTGCGCCGTTGCGAGCGCGACGACTGTCGCCGCTGCTACCTCGACACCTCGCGCGGGCGCCGCCGCCGCTGGTGCTCCAGCGAGGCCTGCGGCAACCGCGAGCGCGTTGCCCGGCATCGGGCAGCCCGGCGGGCCGACGCACCCGCCGACGCACCCGCCTGAGCGCCCCGCGCGACCTCCCGAAAAAACTTCGCGCGCCGTTGAGTCGAACCCGCACCCGGCTCCGTACCCCTGCACGACAAGAGGGACTCGACCGGGGAGGTTCAGGTGCGCAAGGATGCGGCCGTGGCCGATGAACGTCCGCATCGGGCCCGGCATCGCAGCGAGACGTCGCGGGTCAGCCCCGACGTCCCCGACGAGGAGTTGATGCGTGCTCTTTACCGCGAACATGCCGGTCCCCTGCTCGCCTACGTACTCCGTCTCGTCGCCGGCGACCGCCAGCGTGCCGAGGACGTCGTGCAGGAGACGCTCATCCGTGCCTGGAAGAACGCCGGCGCGCTCAACCGGGCGACCGGCTCCGTTCGACCTTGGCTGGTGACGGTTGCCCGGCGCATCGTCATCGACGGTCACCGCAGCCGGCAGGCCCGGCCGCAGGAGGTCGATCCGTCACCGCTCGAGGTCCTGCCCGCGGAGGACGAGATCGACAAGGCTCTGTGGCTGATGACGCTCTCTGACGCGCTCGAGGATCTGACCCCCGCCCACCGGGAAGTACTGGTCGAGACCTACTTCAAGGGGCGTACGGTCAACGAGGCGGCCGAGACTCTCGGCATACCCGCAGGGACCGTGCGTTCCCGGGTTTTCTACGCACTGCGTTCGATGAAGCTCGCGCTGGAGGAGAGGGGGGTATCGGCATGAGCAACGACATGACACCGCCGCACGACGCAGCGGGCGCGTACGTGCTGGGCATCCTGGACGACGTCGACGCCGCCGCCTTCGAGGCGCACCTGGTGGACTGCGATGTGTGCGCCGCGCACATGGAGGAGTTCGCCGGAATGGAGCCGATGCTCGCCATGCTGGCGGACGACGAGGCCGCCCGGCGCGCGCCCCGCCCGCCGGGGGCGTCCGACCCGTACGCCGAGGACGTCTTCGACGCCTTCGCGCCCCGGCCGCCGACCGCGGTGCCCGGACCGCCCCTGCCCCGCCCGCGGCGCGGTCACGCGAAGTCGGCCCCGATCGCCGTCGCTCCCGCGCCCGAGCTGCTCGACCGGCTCATCGACGAGGTCGGTGCCAAGCGCGCCCGCTCGCGCCGCCGCTCCTTCTACCTCGTCGCGGCCGCCGCGATCCTGGTCGTCGGCGGTCCCGCCGTCGCCGTCGTCGCCACCTCCGACGGCGGTACGGACCACGTGGCGATCGAACCGCACCCCACCAGCCCCGCCGAGGACGCCTTCTTCCACCACATGGAGGAGAAGATCCAGGCCACCGACCCGAAGACCAAGGTCAGCGCGACCGTCGGCCTGGAGAAGAAGGGCTGGGGCACCCACACGGTCCTGGAGCTCAAGAACGTCAAGGGCCCCCTGAAGTGCCGGCTCGTCGCCGTCTCCAAGAGCGGCGAGGAGGAGGTCGTGACCTCCTGGGGCGTGCCGAAGTGGGGGTACGGCATACCCGGCGCCACCCAGGAGTCCGCCAAGAACCCGCTCTACGTGCACGGCGGCGCGGCCATGGACCGTGCCGACATCGACCACTTCGAAGTCCGGACCTTCGACGGCGAACGCCTCGTGGAGGTCGAGGCCTGACATTTTGCCCCCCTGTGGCGTACGCTCGACGGCTGCCCAGCACGTCAGAAGGGGGCCTCAGTGGCCGCGCAGGAAGCCGTGGAGGCCATGGACGCCGCCATGGACGCCACCGACACGGTCCGGGACCGTGAGATCGGTGTCGAGCAGGAACATCTGGACAAGGTCTACCGCCGCCTCGAGGAGAAGATCCACGAGGCGGAGTTCCTGATGAACGACGCCGCCAAACGCGGCCAGGTCGGCACCCCCGGCGCGCTCGCGGAGCGGGACGCCCAGGTGTTCCGGGCCGGTGTGCACCTCAACCGGCTCAACAACGAGTTCGAGGACTTCCTCTTCGGCCGGATCGACCTGCTGTACGGCAAGGACGGCAAGAAGGGCCCCGACGGCGCGTACACCTCCGTGGAGCCCGCCGAGGACGCCGTACGGCCCGACAACACGGCCGAGATCGGCGAGACCCTCCACATCGGCCGGATCGGCGTCCTGGACTCCGACTACGCCCCGCTCGTCATCGACTGGCGGGCCCCGGCCGCCGCGCCCTTCTACCGCTCCACGCCGGTCGACCCGGGCCGCGTGGTGCGGCGCCGGGTCATCCGCTCCAAGGGCCGCAAGGTCCTCGGCGTCGAGGACGACCTCATGCGCCCGGAGCTGACGGCGACCCTCGACGGGAACGCGCTGCCGGTGATCGGCGACGGCGCCCTGATGGCCGCGCTCGGCCAGGCCCGCAGCCACACCATGCGCGACATCGTCTCCTCCATCCAGGCCGAGCAGGACCTGGTCATCCGCGCGCCCGCCGCCTCCGTCACGTACGTCGAGGGCGGCCCGGGCACCGGCAAGACGGCGGTCGCCCTGCACCGGGCGGCCTACCTGCTCTACCAGGACCGGCGCCGGTACGCGGGCGGCATCCTGATCGTCTCCCCGACACCGCTGCTCGTCTCGTACACCGAGGGCGTGCTGCCCTCGCTCGGCGAGGAGGGGCAGGTCGCCATCCGCGCGCTCGGCTCGCTCGTGGACGGCGCGGAGGCCACCACGTACGACGAACCGGCCGTCGCCCGCGTCAAGGGCTCCTCCCGCATGCTCGCCGTGCTCCGCAAGGCCGCCCGCGGGGCCCTGGAGAGCCCGGCCCCCGCGCCGCAGGCCCAGCTCGCCCTGGACGACGAGGAGGCGCCCGCGCCCACCGGCACGCCCACCCGCCTCCGGGTCGTCGCCTTCGGGCGCCGTCTGGAGCTGGAGGCCGACGAGCTCCAGCGGATCCGGCACAACGTGCTCGGCGGCTCCGCGCCCGTCAACCTGCTGCGCCCGCGCGCCCGCAAGCTGCTCCTCGATGCCCTGTACGCCAAGTCCGGCGCGGCCGGGCGGCACAGCGACCCCGAGCTCGCCGCCGAGCTGCGCTCCTCCTTCGACGAGGACATCTCCACCGAGGACGCCTTCCTCGGCTTCCTCGACGCCTGGTGGCCCGAGCTGACCCCGCGCCAGGTCCTCGACGCGATGGGCGACGAGAAGCGCCTCGGCCGCTGGGCCCGGCGCGTCCTCAACCAGGGCGAGATCCGCCGGCTCGCCCGCTCGCTGCGCCGCGAGGGCCTCTCCGTGCACGACGTGGCGCTCCTGGACGAGCTGCACACCCTCCTCGGCTCCCCGGCGCGGCCGCGCAGGAAGCGGGAGTACGACCCGCTGGACCAGCTGACGGGCCTGGAGGAGCTCATGCCCGTACGGGAGGAGACGCAGCGCGAACGGGCCGAGCGGCTCGCCGCGGAGCGCACCGAGTACGCGCACGTCATCGTCGACGAGGCCCAGGACCTGACGCCCATGCAGTGGCGGATGGTCGGCCGGCGCGGGCGCACCGCGACCTGGACGGTCGTCGGCGACCCGGCGCAGTCCTCCTGGTCGAGCCCGGACGAGGCCGCGGAGGCCCGCGACGAGGCGCTCGGCAGCCGCCCGCGCCGCCGCTTCGAGCTGACCGTGAACTACCGCAACCCCGCCGAGATCGCCGAACTGGCCGCCAAGGTGCTCGCCCTCGCCATGCCCGGCAAGGAGTCGCCGCGCGCGGTCCGCTCGACGGGCGTGGAGCCCCGGTTCGTGGCGCTGCCGAGCAAGGACGATCTGGCCGAAACCGTACGGGCGGAGGCCCGCCGGCTGCTCGAACGGGTGGACGGCACGGTCGGCGTCGTGGTCGCCATGAACCGCCGCGAGCAGGCCGCGGGCTGGCTGGCCGAGCTCGGCGACCGGGTGGTGGCGCTGGGCTCGCTGGAGGCGAAGGGCCTGGAGTACGACGCCACGGTGGTGGTCTCGCCCGCGGAGATCGCGGACGAGTCCCCGGCCGGCCTGCGGGTCCTGTACGTGGCGCTGACCCGCGCCACCCAGCAGCTGACGGTGGTCTCGGGCGCCCGTGACGTGCCGGACGAGGCGGGGGTCCCGGACCTGCTCAGGGACTGATTTCAGGTCAACCTGCGTCGCAGGAATCACTTACCAGAGTGGTTTGTTAGCCTGTCTATGGCACCGGCTCGATCCAAGCCCCCGGGCCCAACCTTCGTCCCTTAGAGGGACCACTTGCCGCGAGGCGAGCATGGCGGGTCGGTGCCATCTTGTACGTACATACAGAAGAGGTCCGCGTCACCCACGGGTGATCGCGGACCTCTTCTGTTTTCCCGCAGCTTCTCGTATGGTGGAAACTACTTTCCGAAAACGAAATGACCGCATTACCTGCTACCGGCGGGTAGGTGCGACGATCGGAGGGCGCCGCCGGGCGACCAGCCCGGGCGGCGTAGCAACGAAGCTCAGGGAAAGCAGAGGAACTCGGCCATGGCAACGGCGCCCAGCGTCTCGTACTCGATGACGGTCCGGCTGGAGGTTCCCGCCAGCGGAACCGCGGTCTCCCAGCTCACCACGGCGGTGGAGTCCCACGGCGGTTCCGTCACCGGCCTCGACGTGACCGCCTCCGGCCACGAGAAGCTCCGGATCGATGTCACCATCGCCGCGACCTCCACCGCGCACGCGGACGAGATCGTGGCGCAGCTGCGCACCATCGAGGGCGTCACCCTCGGCAAGGTCTCCGACCGTACGTTCCTGATGCACCTCGGCGGCAAGATCGAGATGGCGTCCAAGCACCCCATCCGCAACCGTGACGACCTCTCCATGATCTACACCCCGGGCGTGGCCCGCGTGTGCATGGCGATCGCCGAGAACCCCGAGGACGCCCGCCGCCTCACCATCAAGCGCAACTCCGTCGCAGTCGTGACGGACGGCTCCGCCGTCCTCGGCCTCGGCAACATCGGCCCGATGGCCGCGCTGCCCGTGATGGAGGGCAAGGCGGCCCTCTTCAAGCGCTTCGCCGGCATCGACGCCTGGCCGATCTGCCTGGACACGCAGGACACCGACGCCATCGTCGAGATCGTCAAGGCGATCGCCCCCGGCTTCGCGGGCATCAACCTCGAGGACATCTCCGCGCCCCGCTGCTTCGAGATCGAGGCGCGGCTGCGCGAGGCCCTCGACATCCCGGTCTTCCACGACGACCAGCACGGCACGGCGATCGTCGTCCTCGCCGCCCTCACCAACGCCCTGCGCGTGGTGGGCAAGGGCATCGGTGACGTACGGGTCGTCATGTCCGGTGCGGGCGCGGCCGGTACGGCCATCCTGAAGCTGCTCATCGCGGCGGGCGTCAAGCACGCCGTCGTCGCCGACATCCACGGCGTCGTGCACGCGGGCCGCGAGGACCTGGTCGAGGCCGCCCCGGGCACCCCGCTGCGCTGGATCGCCGACAACACCAACCCCGAGGGCGTCACCGGCACCCTCAAGGAGGCGGTCGTCGGCGCGGACGTCTTCATCGGCGTCTCGGCCCCGAACGTGCTCGGCGCGGACGACGTGGCCGCCATGGCGGACGACGCGATCGTGTTCGCGCTCGCGAATCCGGACCCGGAGGTGGACCCGGCGATCGCCCGTCAGACGGCGGCCGTCGTGGCCACCGGCCGCTCGGACTTCCCCAACCAGATCAACAACGTGCTGGTCTTCCCGGGTGTCTTCCGCGGTCTCCTCGACGCCCAGTCCCGCACGGTCAACACGGAGATGATGCTGGCGGCCGCCGCGGCGCTCGCCGACGTCGTCACCGAGGGCGAGCTGAACCCGAACTACATCATCCCCTCGGTCTTCAACGACAAGGTCGCGGGCGCGGTCGCGGGCGCCGTCCGCACCGCGGCGAAGGCGGCGGGCGCGGGCGCCGGCAACGGGACGAACGGGCTCTGAGGGGGCTCTGGCGGGGCCCTGACCGGGGCTTGTGGGGCGGCGTGGGGGCGTGACCGGCTCCACGTCCGCCCGGCTGTCCGCCCTGCCGTGCGCCGGGCTGCCCACCCGCCTACGGCGCGTCGCGGGTCGCGGTGTCCCAAACCCGCCTTTAGGGTGGCCCTTCGGCTCCAAAGAGTTTCGGCGGAGTCGACGGAACGTCACCATGCCAGTGGCCGTGGCGCTTTTCGTGTGACCCCAGAGGGTGCCGGATTGGCGTTCCCGCCGCTGGTGGGGGCAGGATGCCTATTCGGGCGCGAGGGTCTGTCAGCAGACCCGGGTCCGGGGACTGTCCGAGGGCCCTGGCAGCATCGGCATCGATCTCACGCCTCACAGGCAAGAAGAACACGGGAGTAACAACATGAACCGCAGTGAGCTGGTGGCCGCCCTGGCCGACCGCGCCGAGGTGACCCGCAAGGACGCCGACGCCGTGCTGGCCGCTCTCGCCGAGACCGTCGGCGAGATCGTCGCCAAGGGCGACGAGAAGGTCACCATCCCCGGCTTCCTGACCTTCGAGCGCACCCACCGTGCCGCTCGCACCGCTCGTAACCCGCAGACCGGCGACCCGATCAACATCCCGGCCGGCTACAGCGTGAAGGTCTCCGCGGGCTCGAAGCTCAAGGAAGCCGCCAAGGGCAAGTAAGGCGCCAAGGGCCTGGAAGCGGGCCTGAAGCGACAGAAGGGCGGCCACCCCTCCAGGGGGTGGCCGCCCTTCTGTTCGCCGTCGTACGCGCGCTACACGAGCGCGCTGCCCGGAAGCTCGACCTTCGCGCCCAGCTCGACGAGCTTCTCCATGAAGTTCTCGTAGCCGCGGTTGATCAGGTCGATGCCGTGGACCCGGGACGTGCCCTGGGCCGCGAGGGCCGCGATCAGGTACGAGAAGCCGCCGCGGAGGTCCGGGATGACCAGGT
Organism: Streptomyces sp. NPDC026092; assembly: GCF_040638605.1. NCBI lineage: Bacteria > Bacillati > Actinomycetota > Actinomycetes > Kitasatosporales > Streptomycetaceae > Streptomyces > Streptomyces sp. NPDC026092. Next base: position 182,147 of record NZ_JBEZYN010000012.1, on the reverse strand, counting down.
CGGCGCCCTGGAGCTTCGTCGGGCCCGACACGACCGCCGAGTGCAGGAAGTTGCGCTGGCCGAAGCGGCAGTCCGAGCCGCCCAGGCACTCGCGGTACAGCTGGATGTGCGCGCCCATCTGGTTCAGCGCCGAGGTGAAGCCGAGCCGGGACTCGTACACCGTCTCGTGGACGATGGAGAGGCCGGCGGCCTGCGTCAGGGCCACCACCAGCGGCTGCTGCCAGTCGGTCTGGAAACCGGGGTGCACGTCCGTCTCCAGGGCGATCGCGTTGAGAGAGCCGCCCGGGTGCCAGAAGCGGATGCCCTCGTCGTCGATCTCGAAGGCGCCACCCACCTTCCGGTACGTGTTGAGGAAGGTCATCATCGACCGCTGCTGCGCGCCGCGGACGTAGATGTTGCCCTCGGTCGCCAGCGCCGCCGACGCCCAGGACGCCGCCTCCAGGCGGTCCGGGAGCGCGCGGTGGTTGTAGCCGTCGAGCTTGTCGACACCGGTGATCCGGATGGTCCGGTCGGTGTCCATGGAGATGATCGCGCCCATCTTCTGCAGGACGCAGATCAGGTCCTCGATCTCGGGCTCCACGGCCGCGTTGGAGAGCTCGGTGACGCCCTCCGCCAGGACGGCGGTCAGCAGCACCTGCTCGGTCGAGCCGACCGAGGGGTACGGCAGCCGGATCTTGGTGCCGCGCAGCCGCTGCGGGGCCTCCAGGTACTGACCGTCGGCCCGCTTCTCGATCGTCGCGCCGAACTGGCGCAGCACGTCGAAGTGGAAGTCGATCGGCCGGCCGCCGATGTCGCAGCCGCCCAGGCCAGGGATGAAGGCGTGGCCGAGGCGGTGCAGCAGCGGGCCGCAGAAGAGGATCGGGATCCGCGACGAACCGGCGTGGGCATCGATGTCAGCCACGTTGGCGGACTCGACGTGCGTCGGGTCGAGGACCAGCTCGCCCGGCTCCTCGCCGGGGCGGACCGTCACCCCGTGCAGCTGGAGGAGTCCGCGGACCACGCGGACGTCACGGATGTCGGGCACATTGCGCAGCCGGCTCGGGCCGCTGCCGAGCAGGGCGGCGACCATCGCCTTGGGCACGAGGTTCTTCGCGCCGCGGACGCGGATCTCGCCCTCCAGCGGGGTTCCGCCGTGGACAAGCAGTACATCGTCTGTGCCGGTCATGAATCTCGCGTTCCGGAGAGGTCGGGCAAGGGGCCAGGGAAAAGGGTAAGGCTCGCGTACCCCCGTCTTGGAAGCCCAAGGGGGCCTCACAGATGTAATGAATACGGCACAACACGTTCCGCTCATGCGATCTTGCGGAGCGTCACCGTCCGTTTGTGTTCGTACGAGGCCGTCGGCGACCCTCTGAACTGCGAGGCTCGCCGGTCTGTCCACAGTCGGCCCTTCGGCCCCCGCGAACCCGGAAGATGCGGGATCATGTGTCGCATGACCGAGGTGTCCTCGCTCACAGGACGGCTGCTCGTCGCCACCCCCGCCCTGGCCGACCCCAACTTCGACCGTGCGGTGGTGCTCCTCCTCGACCACGACGACGAGGGCTCCCTCGGCGTGGTCCTCAACAGACCGACGCCCATAACGGTCGGCGACATCCTCGCCCCCTGGGCCGATCTCGCGGGCGAGCCGGGCGTGGTCTTCCAGGGCGGGCCCGTCTCCCTGGACGCGGCGCTCGGCGTGGCGGTGATCCCCGGCGACGAGGGCCCGCTGGGCTGGCGCCGGGTCTTCGGCGCGATCGGCCTGGTCGACCTGGAGACCCCGCCCGAACTCCTCGGCCCGGCCCTCGGCTCCCTGCGGATCTTCGCCGGCTACGCGGGCTGGGGCCCGGGCCAGCTGGAGACGGAGCTGGGCGACGGCGCCTGGTATGTGGTCGAGTCCGAACCCGGCGACGTCTCCTCCCCACGCCCGGAATCCCTCTGGCGCGACGTCCTGCGCCGCCAGCGCAGCGACCTCGCGATCGTGGCGACGTACCCGGACGACCCTTCGCTCAACTGACCCGATGACCTTCCGTCGCGATGCGAACGTGCGAGCGGGAAGTCGCTGGATGTGGGGTGCTTGAACGAATCCGGTCCAGGTGTGCGAGTCGATGGCTGGCGTGATCGCCGATGAAGGTGACAGTGCAGGTCGAACTGGACCCGACGCCCGAGCAGCGGCTGGCGCTCGCGGCGACTCTGCATGCCTGCAATGAAGCTGCGTCCTGGGTCGGGAAGATCGCTTTCGAGGCGGGGGAGTTCAAGAACTTCTCGCTGCGCAAGCATGTCTACGCGCAGGTGAAGGATCGGTGGGGGCTGGGCGCGAAGTCTGCCAAGCGTCGCGCCCGCCGTCGCCGGCGCAAGGAAGCGCGGCGATCGAAGGACGTCAACCGCAAGATCGCGAAGAGGATCGTGGCCGAGGCTGAACGCACCGGTCGTGGGATCGCCCTGGAGGACCTCACGGGCATCCGCGAGCGGGTACGGCTTCGCAGGCCCCAACGGGCCACGTTCCACTCCTGGGCCTTCGCTCGGCTCGGGGGGTTCATCGCGTACAAGGCGCGCCGTGCCGGGGTGCCGGTGGTGTACGTGGATCCGGCGTACACCTCCCGCACCTGTGCCGAGTGTGGCCACATCGACAGGGCGAACAGGGTCTCTCAGGCCCGGTTCGTCTGCCGATCCTGCGGATTCGTTGATCACGCGGATCGGAACGGCTCCCGCAACATCCGGGCCCGAGGTCTGGATCTGTGGCGAAGCGGGGCCCCATCAGCGGCCCCTGCCTCCTCGAATCCGAGGGTGGCTGGACGCGGGCGGAGTGTCGAACAGTTCGATGTCCGTTATGCAAGCCCTGTCGCCTCCACGGCGGGCGGTTGATTACCCTTGGTTCCCATGAGCACTCTCGAGCCCGAGCGCGGGGCAGGAACGGGAACCCTCGTCGAGCCGACGCCGCAGGTGTCCCACGGTGACGGCGACCACGAGCGCTACGCCCACTACGTCCAGAAGGACAAGATCATGGCGAGCGCCCTCGACGGCACTCCCGTGGTGGCGCTGTGCGGGAAGGTCTGGGTTCCGGGGCGTGACCCCAAGAAGTACCCGGTCTGTCCCATGTGCAAGGAGATCTACGAATCCATGGGCGCCGGTGGTGGCGACAAGGACAAGGGCGGCAAGGACAAGAAGTAGGTCGGACGGCCCTGGGAGACGGTCCCGCGAGGGACGGTCCAGGGCGGGTCCTGTCGTCGGGGCGGCCCCCGGTGCGCGCACTTCGGTGCGGGCGCCGGGGGCCGTTCGCGTGTCCGGGGGCAAGTGGGGGTGCGGCGGTGGGGCGTTGCACGGGGTGCGTCGGCCGGTCACAGAGTGGTTGAGACCACTTGTCCGGGAGTTGGTCCGCCCCTAACCTCACGCGTGTTGTGCAGCACGAAACGCCCATTGCGCATGTTGCAACACCCTCGGAGGGGACCCGCCATGAAGCTTCCTGCCTTCCCCATCACCGCCCTCGTCCTCGCCGGACTCGCCGTCACCGGCTGCGCCCCGCAGACCTCCGACGGCAAGGCCGCGACCGACGAGAAGAGCGGCACCCTGCGCGTCTGGCTCTTCCAGGAGGTCGACAACGCGCCCAAGAAGAAGGTCGTCGACGAGGCGGTCGCCGCCTTCGAGCAGCGCAACAAGGGCGCGAAGGTGGAGGTCGAGTACATCCCCGTCGAGACCCGCGCCCAGCGCGTCAAGGCCGCCTTCAACGACCCGAAGTCCGCGCCCGACCTCATCGAGTACGGCAACACCGACACCGCCGGCTACGTGAAGGACGGCGGACTCGCCGACATCAGCGCCGAGTTCGGCGCCTGGGACCAGGCCAAGGACACCGACGCCACCGCCAAGGCCTCCGTCACCGTCGACGGCAAGGTCTACGGCGCGCCCCTCTTCGTCGGCGTCCGCGCGCTCTACTACCGCACCGACGTCTTCAAGGACCTCGGCCTCTCCGCCCCCAAGACCCAGGCCGAGCTGATCGCGACCGCGAAGAAGGTCCACAAGGCCGAGCCCGAGCTCTACGGCATAGCCGTCGGCGGCGCCTACACCTACGGCGCCATGCCGTTCATCTGGGCCAACGGCGGCGAACTCGCCACGCCGAACGGCGCGTCGTACACCTCCGCCATCAACAGCGAGGCCGCCCGCACCGGCATCACCGCGTACACCTCCCTCTTCGGCGACGACAACTGCCCCGCCGCCAAGTGCGCCCAGATGGGCGGCAACGCCACCGTCACCGCCTTCGCCTCCGGCAAGGCCGCCATGGCCATCGGCGGCGACTTCAGCCACGCCGCCGTCGAGGCCGGCGCCGTCAAGGGCAAGTACGCCGTCGTCCCGCTGCCCGGCCTGACCCCCGGCTCGATCGCCCCGGCCTTCGCCGGCGGCAACAACATCGGCCTGATGAAGAGCACTTCGCACCGGACCCTCGCCGTCGACCTGATGAAGTCCCTCGCCGGCAAGGAGACGCAGGGCAAGCTCTTCGGCGCGATGGGCTTCCTGCCGACCTACACCGACGTCCGGACCAAGGCCGCCGAGAAGCAGCCCTTCGTGAAGCCCTTCATCGACACCCTCGGCGCCGGTACGAAGTTCGTCCCCGCCTCGCCCGGCTGGGGCCAGATCGACGCCTCGCTGGTGCTGCCGACGATGTTCCAGGAGATCGTCAGCGGCCGTAAGGACGTGAAGGCGGCCTCCGACGACGCCGCGAAGAAGATGGACGCGGCGTTCGCGGCCGCGGGCTGACCGCCATGACCCTGACCACCACGAAGACCGCGGGGGCGGGGGAGGGCACGGGCGCGGCGGCCGCCGTCCGCCCGCCCCGCCGCCCCCGTCACCCCCGCGGCGGGTCCGGCTGGACGCCCTGGCTCTATCTGCTCCCCGCCCTCGTCGTCCTCGGCGGCCTCCTGCTCTACCCGATCTACCAGCTCGGGCTCATCTCCTTCCTGGAGTACACCCAGGCCCAGGTCAGCGGCGGCGAGCCCACCTCCTTCCAGGGCTTCGGCAACTACGCCACCCTCTTCGGCGACCCGCAGTTCTGGCAGGTCCTCCTCGCCACGGTCCTGTTCGCCGCGGCCTGCGTCGTCACCACCCTCGCGGTGGGCTGCGCGCTCGCGGTGCTCCTGACCCGCGTACGGGCCCTGCCACGCCTCGCGCTCATGCTCGCCGCGCTCGGCGCCTGGGCCACCCCCGCCGTCACCGGCTCCACCGTCTGGGTCTTCCTCTTCGACCCCGACTTCGGCCCGGTCAACCGGCTGCTCGGGCTCGGCGACTTCTCCTGGACGTACGGGCGCCACAGCGCCTTCGCCCTGGTCCTCTTCGAGGTCGTCTGGTGCTCGTTCCCGTTCGTGATGGTCACCGTCTACGCGGGCATCAAGGCCATCCCGGGCGAGGTCCTGGAGGCCGCGGCGCTCGACGGCGCCTCGCAGTGGCGGATCTGGCGCTCGGTGACGGCGCCGATGCTCCGACCGATCCTGGTCGTCGTCACGATCCAGTCGATCATCTGGGACTTCAAGGTCTTCACCCAGATCTACGTCATGACGAACGGCGGCGGCATCGCCGGCCAGAACCTCGTCCTCAACGTGTACGCGTACCAGAAGGCCTTCGCGTCCTCCCAGTACAGCCTCGGCTCGGCGATCGGCGTCGTCATGCTGCTGATCCTGCTCGCGGTGACGCTGGTGTACCTGCGACTGCTGCGCCGTCAGGGAGAAGAACTGTGAGCACTCTTCGCATCAGGCGGCCCGGCCGCCTCGCCGCCGAGGCCACCGCCCTCCTCGTCGCGGTCGTGGTCGCCTTCCCGCTGTACTGGATGGTCCTCTCGGCCTTCAAGCCGGCCGGCGAGATCCAGTCGGCCCAGCCGCGGCCCTGGACCCTCTCCCCGTCCCTCGACTCCTTCCGGCGCGTCTTCGAACAGCAGGACTTCGGCCGGTACTTCCTCAACTCGCTGACCGTCGCCTGCGCGGTGGTCCTCGCCTCCGCGCTCATCGCCTTCCTCGCGGCGACCGCGGTCACCCGGTTCCGGTTCCGCTTCCGGACCACGCTGCTGATCATGTTCCTCGTCGCCCAGATGGTGCCGATCGAGGCGCTGACCATCCCGCTGTTCTTCCTGATGCGGGACTTCGGGCAGCTCAACACCCTGGGTTCGCTGATCCTGCCGCACATCGCCTTCTCGCTCCCGTTCGCGATCTGGATGCTCCGCGGCTTCGTCAAGGCGGTGCCGGAGGCGCTGGAGGAACAGGCCGCGATCGACGGCGCGAGCCGCACCCGCTTCCTCTGGCAGATCCTCTTCCCGCTCGTCTTCCCGGGCCTTGTGGCGACGAGCGTCTTCTCGTTCATCTCGACCTGGAACGACTTCCTGTTCGCGAAGTCGTTCCTCATCAGCGACACCTCGCAGTCGACCCTCCCGATGGCGCTGCTCGTCTTCTTCAAGCCGGACGAGAACGACTGGGGAGGCATCATGGCGGGATCGACCGTGATGACGATCCCGGTGCTCGTCTTCTTCGTACTCGTACAGCGCCGCCTGGTCTCCGGACTGGGCGGGGCGGTGAAGGACTGACGTACATGACCGACATGGCCGACAAGGACCTCATCCCCGCGCCCTCGAAGGTCGAGGGCCCCCACTCCGGCGACTTCCTCCTGGGCGGGCGTACGACCCTCACGGCGGCGCCCGGCACCGAGTCGACGGAGCGCTGGCTGCGCGCCACTCTCGGCGCCGCGTTCGGCCTGCCGCTGCCGCCCGCGCCGGAGGGCACGGGCGGCCTGTCCCTGCGCGTAGACGGCACGCTGGGGCCGGAGGCGTACCGCCTCACCGTGACGACGGACGGCGCCGAGATCGTGGGCGGCGACCCGGCCGGGGTCTTCTGGGGCGCCCAGACGCTGCGTCAGCTCCTCGGCCCCGACGCCTTCCGGAAGGCCCCGCGCCCCGGCACCGTGGCGGCCGTGGCCGCCCAAGTCGTCACCGACGCCCCCCGGTTCCACTGGCGCGGGTTCATGCTCGACGTGTCCCGGCACTTCCTGCCCAAGGACGACGTCCTGCGCCAGCTCGACCTGATCGCCGCGCACAAGCTGAACGTCTTCCACTTCCACCTCACGGACGACCAGGGCTGGCGCGTCGAGATCAAGCGCCACCCGCGCCTCACCGAGGTCGGTGCCTGGCGGGCCCGTACGAAGTGGGGGCACCGGGCCTCGCCGCTGTGGAACGAGACGCCGCACGGCGGGTTCTACACCCAGGACGACATCCGCGAGATCGTCGCGTACGCCGCCGAGCGGCACATCACCGTCGTCCCCGAGATCGACATCCCGGGCCACTCCCAGGCCGCCATCGCCGCCTACCCCGAACTCGGCAACACCGACGTCGTCGACACGAGCGCGCTGACCGTCTGGGACACCTGGGGCGTCAACCCGAACGTCCTCGCCCCCACGGACGCCACCCTGCGCTTCTACGAGGGCGTCTTCGAGGAGATCCTCGACCTCTTCCCGTCCGCCTTCGTCCACATCGGCGGCGACGAGTGCCCCAAGGACCAGTGGAAGGAGTCCCCGACGGCCCAGGCCCGCATCAAGGAGCTGGGCCTCGCCGACGAGCACGAGCTCCAGTCCTGGTTCATCCGCCACTTCGACCGCTGGCTCGCCGACCGGGGCCGCCGCCTCATCGGCTGGGACGAGATCCTGGAGGGCGGCCTGGCGCCCGGCGCCGCCGTCTCCTCCTGGCGGGGGTACGCGGGCGGCGTCACCGCCGCCGAGGCGGGCCACGACGTCGTCATGTGCCCCGAGCAGTACGTGTACCTGGACCACCGTCAGGCGGCGGGCGAGGACGAGCCGATGCCCATCGGTTTCGTACGGACCCTGGAGGACGTCTACCGCTTCGAGCCCGTCCCGCCGGGTCTGAGCCCCGAGGCCGCCGCCCACGTCCTGGGCACCCAGGCCAATGTGTGGACCGAGGTCGTGGAGAACCGCTCCCGGGTCGACTACCAGACCTTCCCGCGCCTCGCCGCCTTCGCCGAGGTCGCCTGGTCCGCCCTGCCCGCGCCGGACGAGCGGGACTTCGCCGCGTTCGAGCGCCGGATGACCGCCCACTACCGCCGCCTGGACGCCCTCGGCGTCGACTACCGGCCGCCCGCCGGACCCCACCCGTGGCAGCAGCGGCCCGGGGTCCTCGGCAGGCCGATCGAGGGGGCGCCCCCGAACGTGTGAGGCACCTCGCGTCCCCACGTCACCCAAGAGCGGCAAAACGGAAGTTACCGTCTCCGGTGGGGCTTCCTGGACGGAACCGTCCTTCGCGGACCCTCGCGTCGGACGGCTCGGAAGATGTGCCAGAGTTGCCACGTCCAGCCTGTGAGCACGTACGGTACGGCCACACAGGCGCGACAGCCGGGGACGAGTCGGGGACCGCCGGGGACACCGGGAAGGGGCAGCGGGTTGACCACGCACGCACCACAGACGGCGCAGTCCGTGACGTTGCCGGCCTCGCTCGACGAGGCCGTGGCGGCGCTCACCGCCATGCCCGCCGCCGTACCGGTCGCGGGCGGCACGGACCTGATGGCCGCCGTCAACAGGGGCCAGCTCAGGCCGGCCGGCCTGGTCGGCCTCGGCCGGATCAACGAGATCCGCGGCTGGCAGTACCAGGACGGCCACGCCCTCCTCGGCGCCGGCCTCACCCACTCCCGGATGGGCCGCCCCGACTTCGCCGCCCTCATCCCCGCCCTGGCCGCCGCCGCACGTGCCGCCGGACCGCCCCAGATCCGCAACGCGGGCACCCTCGGCGGCAATGTCGTCACGGCGGCGCCCACGGGCGACTCGCTGCCCGTCCTGGCGGCCCTGGAGGCGGACCTCGTCGTCATGGGCCCGCTCGGCACGCGCGAGATCCCGGTCTCCCACCTGCTGGCGGGCCGCGACCTGCTGGCCCCCGGCGAGCTGGTCGCGTTCGTCCGCGTACCCCTCCTGCACGCCCCGCAGGTCTTCCTCAAGGCCACCGGACGCACCGGCCCGGCCCGCGCCACCGCCTCCGTCGCCGTCGTCCTCGACCCGGCGCGACGCGGCGTGCGCTGCGCCGTCGGCGCGATCGCCCCGATGCCGCTGCGCCCCCTGGAGGCCGAGCACTGGATCGCCTCGCTGGTGGACTGGGACGGCGACCGGGGCCTCGCCCCGGAGGCGCTGACGGCCTTCGGCGAGTACGTGGCGGCGGCCTGCATCCCGGACCCGCCGGGCGAGGAGCAGCTGCCACCTGCCGTACTGCACCTGCGGCGCACGGTCGCCGCGCTGGCTCGACGGGCACTGGGGAGGGCGCTGTCGTGAGCAACGAACCGAACGAGAACCAGAACGCGAGCGGGAGCGGGCACGGGAACGCGGGCGGCTGGGAGCCGATCCCGCAGAGCGAGGGGTACGACGGCGACGCCACGGCCTTCGTCCACCTGCCCCCGGAGTTCATGCTCGACGGCGTCCCGCTGGAGGCCCCGGGCCACGGCTACGTACCGCCGATGATCGTGCCGCTGACGCCGCTCACCCCGGCCGCGGGGACGGACCCGGCGGCGACGGGCCAGTGGGTGGTGCAGACGCCGACGGCGGCGGAGCACGTCGAGCAGCCGGACGCGCAGACCACGGCCGAGTGGACCTTCCCCGATGCGGGGGAGCCCGACCCGCACGCGACGGGCCAGTGGAACTTCACGGAGGAGGCCCTCCCGGCCGACTCCGGCTCCGCCTCGACCGGTCAGTGGACGATTCCGGTCGTGACGGAGGGCGCGGACGCGTCCGAGGAGTCGGGCGAGTACACGACGTCGATGCTGGCGCAGTACGCGAGCAGCGCCCCGGCGACCCTGCCGGGCGGCGCTCCGGCGCCGTGGGCGGTGCAGGAGCCGGAGGCCGCGGAGGCGCCGGTCGAGGAGCGGCCGGAGGAGCCGGTCGCCGCGTCCGAGGAGCTGTCGGTCGAGGAGCCGTCGGTCGAGGAGCCGGAGCCGCTCCCCGCCGTGGAGGACCCCGTTCCCGCCGCCTCCACGGGCAGCAGCGCGGACAGCGAAGAGCACCCGCACATCTCGTACACCCTGCGTGTGAACGGCGCCGACCGTCCGGTGACGGAGTCGTGGATCGGCGAGTCGCTGCTCTACGTCCTGCGGGAGCGGCTCGGCCTCGCGGGCGCCAAGGACGGCTGCTCGCAGGGCGAGTGCGGTGCGTGCAACGTGCAGGTCGACGGCCGGCTCGTGGCCTCCTGCCTGGTGCCGGCGGCGACGGCGGCCGGCAGTGAGGTGCGTACGGTCGAGGGCCTGGCCACCGACGGCGAACCGTCGGACGTGCAGCGGGCCCTGGCGCGCTGCGGGGCCGTCCAGTGCGGCTACTGCGTACCCGGCATGGCCATGACCGTCCACGACCTCCTCGAGGGGAACCACGCTCCGACCGAGCTGGAGACCCGCCAGGCGCTCTGCGGCAACCTCTGCCGGTGCTCGGGCTACCGGGGCGTGCTCGACGCCGTGCGCGAGGTCGTCACCGAGCGCGACGCGCAGGCGGCGGCGTCGGCCGCGGCAGCCGAAGAGGCGCGCATCCCGCACCAGATTCCCCACCCGCACGACGGAGGCATGGCGTGAGCAGCGACGCGACCACCGCGCCACCCACCCCCACGGTGGTCGACCCCCTCGACCTCGAACCGGAGGAGGCGGCCCCGCACGGCCTGGGCACCTCCCTGCCGTCGGCCGACGCACGGGCGAAGGCCGAGGGCACCTTCCCGTACGCCTCCGACCTGTGGGCCGAGGGCCTGCTGTGGGCGGCGATCCTGCGCTCGCCGCACCCGCACGCCCGGATCGTGTCGATCGACACGAGCGCGGCGGCGGACCTGCCGGGCGTACGGGCCGTGGTGACGCACGCGGACGTGCCGGGCGAGGCGACGTACGGCAGGACGGTCGCCGACCGCCCGGTCTTCGCCTCCGACCTGGTCCGCCACCACGGCGAGGCGATCGCGGCCGTGGCCGCGGACCACCCGGACACGGCGCGGCTCGCGGCGGCGGCGATCGCGGTCGAGTACGAGGTGCTGGAGCCGGTCACCGACCCGGAGAAGGCGTTCGCGGCCGAGGCGCTGCACCCGGACGGGAACCTGATCCGGCACATCCCGCTGCGGTTCGGGGACGCGGACGCGACCGGCGAGGTCGTGGTCGAGGGCCTGTACCGGATCGGGCGGCAGGACCCGGCCCCCATCGGCGCGGAGGCCGGCCTCGCCGTGCCGCGCCCCGACGGCGGGGTCGAGATCTACACGGCCTCCACCGACCCGCACACCGACCGGGACCTGGCGGCGGCCTGCTTCGGCCTGGCGCCCGAGCAGGTCAAGGTGGTCGTGACGGGCGTCCCGGGAGCCACCGGCGACCGCGAGGACCCGGGCTTCCAGATCCCGCTGGGCCTCCTCGCCCTGCGCACGGGCTGCCCGGTCAAGCTCACGGCGACGCGCGAGGAGTCCTTCCTCGGCCACGCCCACCGCCACCCGACGCTGCTGCGCTACCGCCACCACGCGGACGCGGAGGGCCGCCTGGTGAAGGTGGAGGCGCAGATCCTGCTGGACGCCGGCGCCTACGCCGACGCCTCCTCGGAGTCCCTCGCCGCGGCCGTGTCCTTCGCCTGCGGCCCGTACGTCGTGCCGCACGCCTTCATCGAGGGCTGGGCGGTCCGTACGAACAACCCGCCGTCCGGCCATGTGCGGGGCGAGGGCGCGATGCAGGTGTGCGCGGCGTACGAGGCACAGATGGACAAGCTGGCGGCGAAGCTGGGCCTGGACCCGGTGGAGGTACGGCTGCGCAACGTGCTTGCGACCGGCGACATCCTCCCGACGGGCCAGACGGTGACGTGCCCGGCCCCGGTGGCGGAACTCCTCGCGGCGGTCCGCGACTTCCCCCTCCCGTCCCTCCCGATGGACACCCCGGAGGAGGACTGGCTGCTGCCCGGCGGCCCCGAGGGCGCGGGCGAACCGGGCGCGGTGCGCCGGGGCGTGGGCTACGCGGTCGGCATGGTCCACATGCTCGGCGCGGAGGGCGCGGACGAGGTCTCGACAGCGACGGTGAAGGTCCAGGACGGCGTGGCGACGGTCATCTGCGCGGCCGTGGACACGGGTTCGGGCTTCGCGACCCTCGCGCGCCAGATCGTCCAGGAGACGCTGGGCCTGGAGGAGGTCCATGTCGCGTCGGTGGACACGGACCAGCCGCCGGCGGGCCCGGCGACGCACGGCCGCCACACGTGGGTGTCGGGCGGCGCCGTGGAACGCGCGGCGAAGATGGTCCGCACGCAGCTCCTGCAACCCCTGGCCCACAAATTCGGGATGTCGACGGAGCTGCTCCAGATCACGGACGGCAAGATCACGTCGTACGACGGTGTCCTGTCGACCACGGTGACCGAGGCGATGGACGGCAAGGAACTGTGGGCCACGGCCCAGTGCCGCCCGCACCCGACGGAGCCCCTGGACGAGTCCGGCCAGGGCGACGCGTTCGTGGGCCTGGCGTTCTGCGCGATCCGCGCGGTGGTGGACGTGGACATCGAGCTGGGTTCGGTACGGGTCGTGGAGATGGCGGTGGCCCAGGACGTGGGCCGCGTCCTGAACCCGGCCCAGCTGTCGGCCCGTATCGAGGCGGGCGTCACGCAGGGCGTGGGCGCGGCCCTCACGGAGAACCTCCGCACGGCCCGCGGCCTCCTGCGCCACCCGGACTTCACGGGCTACGCCCTGCCGACGTCCCTGGACGCCCCGGACATCCGCCTCGTCAAGCTCGTCGAGGAGCGCGACGTGGTGGCCCCCTTCGGCGCGAAGCCGGCGAGCGCGGTCCCGGTCGTCACCTCCCCGGCAGCGGTCGCCTCCGCGGTCCGCGCGGCGACGGGCCGCCCGATCAACCGCCTCCCGATCCGCCCGCAGGCGGCGGTGGGGGCGGCGCCCGCGTAGCCGCGGCCGACTGGCCGGAACGCGCCGCTGGACACAGAGGGTGACTTTGCGTCTGGCTAGGGTGGCGTTCCGTGTCGGTCTCGGTGTCGGTCTCGGTGTCGCGAGGGGGAACTGTGTCGTTCGAGGACGAGTGGAGCGGGCTGAAGCGGGCCGCGGCGGACCGTGACGCGCGGACGCGGCTCAATCAGCTGCCGTCCGAGGGCGGCGGCGGTGGCCCCGCGGACCTGAGCGTCAGCCAGGACGCGCTGGGGGCGATCGGCGGCGCCGCGTACGCGCTGCACGGCCGGCTCGTGAAGGACGGCAACCACGCCCGGACGACCACCGAGGCCGCCGCGACCGGCATGTCGAGCGCGGGCTTCCGCACGGGCGCCGCGCTGACGACGGTCCAGGAGACCTGGCGCTCCCAGCTGGGCACGCTCCTGGACGCCTGCGCCCACATCTCCAACCACCTGGACTACAGCGCGGCCCAGCACGCCAAGGACGACGAGGACATCAGAGCTTCGCTGTCGGTGTCCGCGATCAGCACGTACCTGAAGTAGGGCGGCGCCGACGTGCTGACGTTCGACCATGTCCACCGGGCCCCGCTCGCGAAGATGAAGGCCGCCGCCGACGACTGGTCGGAGATGAAGGCCAAACTGGACAAGCTGGCCGAGGACGCCCGTACGACCATGGCCGCGAAGGCCAAGGACGACTACTGGCGCGGCCTGAACGCCGAGGTCACCAAGCCGTTCGTGGCGAAGACGGCCAAGGAGTTCGAGGACGCGGCGAAGGCGGCGGGCGGCATCCACAAGATCCTGGAGGACGCGTACGAGGCCTTCAAGAAGGCGCAGGACGAACTCAAGCGGATCGTGGAGACCGAGGCGCCCGCGCAGGGCCTCTTCGTGACGGCGGACGGGACGGTCGAGTCCCGGCAGTCGGTCCTGGGCACGAGGGAACGGGTCGACACACAGAACCCCGACTTCCACGTCCTGGTGGACCAGGAGCGCGCCGCGATCGACGCGATGCGGCGCCGGATCGCCGCCGTGGTCGAGACGTGCGACGACGCGGACGTGGCCTGCTCCAACGCCCTGAAGGCCAACATCACCACGGACAAGCACAACTTCAGCGCCCCTGCATACGGCAGCCTGGACGCCGAAGAGGCACACCGCGCGCTCGATCTCGCCAAAAAGGGCCGCGCTCTCACCCACGCGGAACTGGAGCGCCTGAACGAACTCCTCAAGGACAACGGCACGTCCAAGGACTTTTCCCGGACGTTCTACAACGGGCTGGGCCCGAAGGGGGCCTTGGAGTTCTTCGGGCAGCTGTCCTCCTCCACCTCTCAGTTCGGGAAGCTGGACGAGCAGCGGCTGAAGGATGTGCAGGCACTCCAGCAGAACCTCGGCATCAATCTCGCGGCTGCCACCCAGGGCGGTGACAAGTGGACCGAGAGCTGGTCCGCGGAGATGCGCAAACTGGGCACCGAGCGCATTCCGATGGCGAAGAACGACTACAACGCGCCATTCGGTTACCAGTTGCTCGGCGGCATCATGCGCTCCGGCAACTACGACCCGAAGTTCCTCAACCCGATCGCCGAGCACGTGGCTCAACTCCATCAGGCGGACCCGAGAAGGTTCGCCGACAATAAGACCTTCAGCGGGGTGCAGAGCCCGTTCAACCCCTCCGGCGTCAACGGATCCGGCTACGACCCAATGATCCCGATGCTGGAGGCCCTGGGGCACAGCCCCGAGGCCGCGAAGCTGTTCTTCTCGCAGGAGCCGACGGCGTACAAGGAGGACGGCACTTCTGGTGGCGACCTCGACCTCGGCAAGAATGCGGAGGGTGAGACGATCGGCAACTATCTCGACTTCTTCGCGAACGAGAAGTACGAGAGCTTCCCGGACGTCGACGGGCGTCACCCCGATGGGGTGAAGGCGGCGGCGGACTTCATGCCCGACGCCCTGGGACACGCGCTTGAGGCGGCGACGCTCGGCCATGCCTGGGACGATCCGAACCCGAAGCTGGGCCGGGACGCGACCACTGCGGGCATCATGAACGAGGTCGTTGCCACCTATCGCGACGCGGGGCTCCTGGAGAAGCAGTCCTCGATGGCGGACAGCCTCGGCAACATGGGAGCGGGCTACATCGACGACCTCAACTGGGCTCTGACCAAGCACGATCCCGAGAGTGTCTTCGCGCCGAAGGGCACCGAAGCGGATGTCACCGCGACCCACCCCGCTCTCGGCCGAGAGGCAACCGTCGAATTCCTGAGCGCCCTGGGGCAGTACCCGGACTCCTACGCGACGGTGTCCACCGCCGAACGGGTCTATGCCACGAGCGTCTTGGAAGCGCAGGTCGGTCCGGATGGCCGGATCGACGAGGGATCCGCCCGGGCGGCCGTCTACACCACCGGAACGCTCCAAGGCTTGCTGGATCAGTCGCGTGCGGACCAGGTCGAGGCGCATGGGATGAAGGTCCACGAGGACTACGAGAAGGCCCAGGCGGCCAAGTCGGCCTGGATCGGGTTCGGTACGACTGCCGCGGTCGCGGCGGGCGTGGCCTTTCTGCCGGCGACCGCGGCGGCTGCGGGAGCCGCGGCCGTGCTCGTGCCGCTCGCGATCGACACGGGGACGGGCGCCGTCGAGACGCTGGCCGGTCAGGTGATCGGCGACTGGTCCGACAAGTCCGTTGAGGAGCACAAGGACGAGACGGAAGGGAAGATCCGGGAGGAGAAGACCTCGATCTACACAGCGGGTAGGTACAGCGCCGAAGCGCCCATGGAGCGCTTCACCGAGTATCACCGCAGCGAGGTGAGCACGGAGTTCAAGCAGGAACTCATCGAGTCGCTGAATCATGGATACCTCCAGGGCAACGCCCGGGAGAACCAGCAGGGCAATGACCCGGAGACGGAGTGACGACGTGAGGAGCTCATGGCGGGCCGCTTCCGCCGTACTGATCGGCTGCGTTCTCCTCTCTGCCTGCGGTGGCGAGGAAGAGCCTCCGAGGGTCACGGCTCAGCAGCAGTGCGACGGTGCCATTGCGCCGGGAGCGCCGGCCGAGGCTCTCGAGAAGGTCTTGAACACCAAGAGGTTCAGCGAAGCGGGGCGTGGTTGGCTGACGCGGACCACGGAGCAGATCACGGCGGACTACGAGGCCCGGGCCAGGTGGGCGAAGAAGTCCCATCGGTGCAAGGTGGGCGCCGACCCTGGACCGGAGGACCTGGCCATCAACTTCGGCCTCTATCACCCGTCCGATCTGCTCGGCGAGGTGCGACCCAGGGGTATGCACCCGTACGAGATGGGCATCGAAGCGCATGCGGGCTTCGTACGCTCGATGATCTTCGTCGAGTGTGTGAGTCCACGTCTGAAGGGGTCGGGGGAGCGGCCCGCCCGTATCCGTGGATCTTTGGACGTGGGGCGCCCCGAGCCCGCCGACACAGTCGCCATCCGCGAGGCCAACCTCACCGTGCTCCACTCGGCTGCTCTCGCCGTGGTCAGGAAGCTGGGCTGTGAGAACGACGCGGGATTGCCCGAAAAGCCGGTGCTGAAACCCAAGTAGGCCATTGCCGAGCGGGCCCGTGCGAGGAGAAGAAGGATGGGGAGGCGTGACGTGATGGCGGCATGGAGAACGCGCGCCGCCGTGGTCGTGTTGGCGCTCCTGCCCCTGTCGGCGGTGGCTTGTTCGTCCGGCAGTGACGAGGGCCCTGTCGCGGAGGCTCCGGCGGCGGAGGTGTGCGGCGGGTTCGAGAAGGACGCGCCCTCCACGGCCGCGCTCAGGGCTGTGATGGGTACCGATCGCTTCACCAGCAGCCTGTCCGAACCTGAGAAGGCGATCGAAGCCCTCCGTGAGGCCGCCGCCGTCGGTCCGAACTCGGAGACCGGGAAGCCTCGGGCGCAGGCTGTCCCCTTCTGTTGGCTGCTGCCGGCCGAGGGTGGTGAGGCATCTCTGCGCGTGCTGCTCCGCCCGGAGTTGGAGGTTCCCGAACGTGATCCTCGGTTCGGTGACGGCGTGACCTACTTCTCCTCCGGAGGGAGGGCGTACGCGTCCGACAGCTCCGCCTCGGTGTTCTTCAGGTGCCGCATGGATGCCCCCGCTCACGAGATCGTGGTCCAGACGAGGGTGGAGGGGCCGACCGGTGGGAAGTCCTCAGGGGAGGACGCCCGGGTACGGGTGATCACGCTGGCCAACGCCGCCGCTCGTGGTGTCGCCGCCGACCTGGGGTGCAAGGACACCGGTTTGTCGTCCGGGGTTCCGGCGAAGTCCGTCGCCGTCAGTCCGTGATCGGGTCGTCCGTCGTGCGTGAGGTTCCTGTCAGGGACAGGGTCAGGATCGACGTGCGTGTGATCAGGGCGGCCAGGAGGATCGTGCCGAAGCCGGTCACGTTGATCATGTCGGTCTCGTTGCCCAGCCAGGACAGGAGCCACCAGATCAGGGCGTCCTGGATGAAGCCGGCTGCCGCGAAGGCCAGGAGGGGGAGGGCGGGGACGGGTTCGGACGGGCCTATGTAGATCAGTTGGGTCAGGACGGCGATCACCAGGCCGGCCAGGAGCACGGCGAGGCCCGCGTCCGACGTGTCCCCGTTCAGCGTGATCCCCGGAAGCAGGGCGCACGAGACGCCGACTCCGACGAAGGCGCCCAGGCGGCGTCTCATGCCCGTGTCAGTCATGTCCCGGACTCTGGCACACCCCGGGCGGACTTGTGAAGATCCAGTGGAGACCGTGATCGGAATCGAACCGACGTAACTCGCTTTGCAGGCGAGCCCCTCAACCACTCGGGCACACGGTCGTGTTGTGCACGAGTACGACCGTAGGCGGGGCGGGAGGAGGGGCTCAAGGGAATCCGGGGTCGTGCAACATGACTGTCATGGCGCGTTCATGGTCGTACGTCCAGGGGACCAGTGGGCGTGGGACTTCGGACAGGGGTCAGAGCGGGCTATGCCTCTTACTCTGGGGGTATGAGCGCCCTCGAACCCCGCGACGCAGACGTCGCGCCCGCCACCGCCGTCCCCAGTCCGGGCGGCGGGTCCGTGCTCGATCGGGAGCATCGGGCGCTCAGCGTCGGCATCGTCTCCGTCGTGCTGCTCATCGCCTTCGAGGCGACCGCCGTCGGGACCGCCATGCCCGTCGCGGCGCGCGAGCTGAACGGCATCCCGCTGTACGCCTTCGCCTTCTCCGCGTACTTCACCACCAGCCTCTTCGCCATGGTCCTGTCCGGGCAGTGGTCCGACCGCAGCGGGCCCCTCGCGCCGCTCACCGTCGGCATCAGCTCCTTCGCCGCCGGGCTCGTGCTCTCCGGGACCGCCGGCACGATGTGGCTGTTCATCCTCGGGCGGGCCGTGCAGGGGCTCGGCGGCGGGCTTGTGATCGTGGCGCTGTACGTGGTGGTGAGCCGGGCGTACCGCGAGGAGCTGCGGCCCGCCATCATGGCCGCCTTCGCCGCGAGCTGGGTCGTCCCCTCCGTCGTCGGGCCGCTCGCCTCCGGGACCATCACCGAGCACCTCGGGTGGCGGTGGGTGTTCGTGGGGATCCCGGTGCTTGTCGTCTTTCCGCTTGCGCTTGCTCTGCCTGCGATACGGCGGACCGCCTCCGGGCCCGCCGATCCCGCCGCGCCCCTCCCGCCGTACGACCCGCGGCGCATCCGGCTCGCGCTCGGCATCTCCGCCGGCGCCGGGCTCCTTCAGTTCGCCGGGCAGGAGCTGCGCTGGCTCTCGCTGCTCCCGGCCGCCGCGGGCGCGGCGCTGCTCGTGCCCGCCGTGCTCGGGCTGCTGCCGCGCGGCACCTACCGGGCGGCTCGGGGCCTGCCGTCCGTGGTGCTGCTGCGTGGGATCGCGGCGGGGTCGTTCATCGCCGCCGAGTCCTTCGTACCGCTCATGCTCGTCACCCAGCGCGGCCTCAGCCCCACGCTCGCCGGCCTCTCGCTCGCGGTCGGCGGCGGGACCTGGGCGCTCGGGTCGTGGGTCCAGTCCCGGCCGTGGACGGAGCCGTACCGGGAGCGGCTCGTCGTGATCGGGATGCTGCTCGTCGCCGCCGCGATCGCCGCCGCGCCGACCGTGCTGGTGCCTTGGGTGCCCGCCTGGATCGTCGCCCTCGCCTGGGCCTGGGGCTGCCTGGGCATGGGCCTGGTGATCTCCTCGACGAGCGTGCTGCTCCTGAAGCTCTCCGCCCCTGAGGAGGCGGGCGCGAACTCGGCGGCCCTCCAGATCTCGGACGGCCTGTCCAACGTGCTGTTGCTCGCGGTCGGGGGTGCCGCCTTCGCCGCGCTGGGGGGCGGGGCGGTGGGCCATGCCGTGTCCGCGACGACGGCTGCCCACCCGGCGGCCTTCGCCGCGGTCTTCCTTCCGATGGCGGGGGTGGCGCTGGTGGGGGCGTGGGTCGCTACGCGGTTGCGAAAGTAGTACCACCATGACCCCAAGGGTGGTACCGTCATGGTATGGCAATGAACCTGCGTCTCCGCGACGACCAGCAAGAAGCCCTCAAGCTCCGCGCTGAGGAGGAAGGGCGCAGCATGCACGCCATAGTGCTTCAGGCGATCGACCGCTATCTGGAGCATGAGGTCGACCGAGAGGCCGTCCGCAAGCTCGGCGCCAAGTATGCGCTGCGCCACGCGGAGCTGCTGAAGCGGTTGGGGGAGTAGGTGAAGTACCTGACCGCCGAGGAGGTCCTCGAACTGGCGGAGCTCGCCTGCGCCGGACAGGCCATCGCCGTGCGTGACCTCGGTCTGCTCAAGTCGGCTGTGCATCGCCCCCAGTCGCAGATGTACGGGATCGAGGCGTACACCGACCTCTTCGAGAAGGCCGCCTCGCTCCTGCAGTCGCTCGCCGTGAATCATCCGCTGGTGGACGGCAACAAGCGCATGGCCTGGATGTCCACCGTCGTCTTCCTCGACCTCAACGGCAGGGACATGGTCGACGTCGACCAGGACGAGGCGTACAAGCTGGTCATCGAGGTGGCCTCGGGTGCGCTGGAAGATGTGAGCCTCATCGCGCGGCGGCTACGGGGGCTGCACGAAGCGACGTGAGCTGAGTCGCACCCGCCCGCACCCCGGGGCGTTCGGACGAGGTTGCGGCCGGGGCGCCGGTAAGGTGGCCCGGTTGTCATATCTGGACGAGCGTCGAACCGGAGACCGTGACTACCACCGCCACCTCCTCCCATCACCTCTCTCCCGCCTTCCCCGGCCGGGCCCCCTGGGGTACCGCCAACAAGCTGCGCGCCTGGCAGCAGGGCGCGATGGAGAAGTACATCCAGGAGCAGCCCCGCGACTTCCTCGCGGTCGCGACGCCCGGCGCCGGAAAGACCACCTTCGCGCTGACCCTCGCGTCCTGGCTGCTGCACCACCACGTCGTGCAGCAGGTCACGGTCGTCGCCCCCACCGAGCATCTGAAGAAGCAGTGGGCCGCCGCCGCCGCGCGGATAGGGATCAAGCTCGACCCCGACTACAGCGCCGGGCCGCTCAGCAAGGAGTACCACGGCGTCGCCATCACCTACGCCGGTGTCGGCGTGCGCCCCATGCTCCACCGCAACCGCTGCGAGCAGCGCAAGACCCTGGTCATCCTCGACGAGATCCACCACGCCGGTGACTCCAAGTCCTGGGGCGAGGCCTGCCTCGAGGCCTTCGACCCGGCGACCCGCCGCCTCGCCCTGACCGGTACGCCCTTCCGGTCCGACACCAACCCCATCCCCTTCGTCACGTACGAGGAGGGGAACGACGGCATCCGGCGCTCCTCCGCCGACTACACCTACGGGTATGGAAACGCCCTCGGTGATGGTGTGGTGCGGCCCGTCATCTTCCTCTCCTACAGCGGCAACATGCGGTGGCGCACCAAGGCCGGTGACGAGATCGCCGCCCGCCTCGGCGAGCCCATGACCAAGGACGCCATCTCCCAGGCCTGGCGCACCGCCCTCGACCCGCGCGGCGACTGGATGCCGAACGTCCTGCGCGCCGCCGACCAGCGGCTGACGGAAGTCAGGAAGGGCATTCCCGACGCCGGCGGGCTCGTCATCGCCTCCGACCAGGACTCCGCCCGCTCCTACGCCAAGCTGATCCGCGAGATCACCGGCACCAAGGCCACGGTCGTCCTCTCCGACGAGGCCGCCGCCTCCAAGCGGATCGACGAGTTCAGTGAGAACAACGACCGCTGGATGGTCGCCGTCCGCATGGTGTCCGAAGGCGTCGACGTTCCCCGTCTCGCTGTCGGCGTCTACGCCACGACGATCTCGACCCCGCTCTTCTTCGCCCAGGCCGTCGGACGTTTCGTACGTTCCCGCAGGCGCGGCGAGACCGCCTCCGTGTTCCTTCCCACCATCCCCAACCTCCTCGGCTTCGCCAACGAGATGGAGGTCGAGCGCGACCACGTCCTCGACAAGCCGAAGAAGGACGGCGAGGAGGACCCGTACGCCGAGTCCGAGAAGGAGATGGCGGAGGCCGAGAAGCAGCAGGACGAGGACACCGGCGAGCAGGACCAGCTGCCCTTCGAGGCGCTCGAGTCCGACGCCGTCTTCGACCGTGTCCTCTATGACGGCGCCGAGTTCGGCATGCAGGCCCACCCGGGCAGCGAGGAGGAGCAGGACTACCTCGGCATCCCGGGCCTGCTGGAGCCGGACCAGGTGCAGCTGCTGCTGCAGAAGCGGCAGGCCCGCCAGATCGCGCACAGCCGCAAGAAGCCCGACACCGAGGCCGACCTCCTCGAGCTCCCCGCCGAACGGCGACCCGTCGTTTCCCACAAGGAACTCCTCGAGCTGCGCAAGCAGCTCAACACCATGGTCGGCGCGTACGTCCACCAGAGCGGCAAGCCCCACGGCGTCATCCACACCGAGCTGCGCCGCGTCTGCGGCGGGCCGCCGAGCGCCGAGGCCACGGCCGGGCAGATCCGCGAGCGGATCAAGAAGGTGCAGGAGTGGGCGACCCGGATGCGGTGATGCGCCGGGCCGCCACAGAAGGCCGTTTCCTGGGGCCGTACGTCCGCGGATCGGTGCGGTTCGTTCGTACGTACGAGCAGTGCCGAACCCTTCCCTTGGCCTGAATCGCTCGCACGACAAAGCCGATCTTGTCCGCCGAAGTCCCCCGACGGGACGACGTACACCGCGAACCCGGCCTATCGGGGCGCACGCGCCCGGATTCTGGACGAGGTCTTCCGCTGAGCGGAGTGGCTCGCTACTGTCCCCGCAATGCAAACGCCCCGTGGCAGCGCCGCCGCGGAGCGCAGCCGGTGCGCATGGCCTGCCGGCGGCCTCTGACGTGCGTCGCCGCGGGACCGGTGTCGCAGCTCTCGTTTGAAGGTCCGCCGTCACTCACTCCGAAGGAGAGGGCGTCGTGACCGCGGAAACCTCCCAGACGCTCGACCGGGGCCTCAGGGTCCTCAAGCTGCTCGCCGACACCGACCACGGCCTGACCGTCACCGAGTTGTCCAACCGACTCGGGGTCAACAGGACCGTCGTCTACCGTCTGCTCGCCACACTCGAACAGCACGCCCTCGTCCGACGCGACCTGGGCGGCCGTGCCCGGGTGGGCCTCGGCGTGCTGCGGCTCGGCCGCCAGGTCCATCCGCTCGTACGCGAGGCAGCGCTGCCCGCGCTGCGTTCGCTGGCCGAGGACATAGGCGCCACCGCCCACCTCACCCTCGTCGACGGGGCGGAGGCGCTGGCGGTCGCCGTCGTCGAACCCACCTGGACCGACTACCACGTGGCCTACCGCGCCGGTTTCCGCCACCCGCTCGACCGGGGCGCGGCAGGCCGCGCCATCCTCGCGGCCCGCCAGGGCAACCTCATCGAACCCGGCTTCACGCTCACCCACGGCGAGCTGGAGGCGGGCGCGAGCGGGGCGGCGGCGCCGCTGGTCGGCATCACCGGCATCGAGGGCAGCGTCGGCGTCGTCATGCTCGCGGACGCCGTCCCGGAGCGCGTCGGCCCGAGGGTCGTCGACGCGGCCAGGGAAGTCGCCGACGCGTTGCGGTAGGAGCTGACGCGGTGGGGTAGGAGCTGAGGCGTTGCGGTTGGAGTCGCGATGCGTTGCGGTACGGGCCCGGCGCGTTGCGGTAGGCGTGGGCACGGCTCCAAGGTCCAGGGCGCGCGCATGGGTTCTACGAGGCGCTGCTGTCAGCCCCCGTCGCCCACCAGCAGCGCGCCCAGGGGCGTCCTGCGGTGTTCCACCGCACGGCCCGCCCGTGCCGTCGTGATCAGGCCCGCCCCGCGCAGCGCGGACGCGTGCGCCGAGGCCGTCGCGTTGCTGACGCCCAGGCGGCGGGCCAGGGCCGTCGTCGTGTGGGCGTCGGCCAGTGCGCGGAGGAGTTCCAGGCGGGTACGGCCCAGGACCGCAGCCAGGGACCCGTCCGTACCGGGGGCCGTGTCCGGGGTGAGCGGCAGGCCGGGGCCCGCCGCGTACGTCACCACCACCGGCCGGCCCGGCAGGTCCTGGACCAGCGGACGGCCCGTCCAGTGGAAGGTCGGCAGGAGGACGAGGCCTCGGCCGGTGAGGGTGATCTCCCGCCCGCCCGGTCCGTCCGCCCCCGGCCACTCCCACGTTCCCTCCCGCAGCCGCGTGCCCGGGACCAGGAGCGGCAGGGCCGTGCCCACCCCGTGTGCGGCGACCAGCAGGGCGTACCGCGTGAACTCCGCCCGGTGCAGGTCCTGCACCAGCGGCCACACCGGTGCCACGACCGTCTCGAACGCCGCCCGCTGCGCGCGCCGCAGCACCGGCCACGCGCCCGCCCCGCCGGCGTGGAGCTCGCGGATCCACCCCGGGGACGGGCGGCCCGCGTAGATCCGTTCCAGCTCCGCACGCACCAGGCCGGGCGGAGCCCCCTCCACCAGGTCCAGGCCCTCGGCAAGGGTCTCGCCGAGGACGTCGAGGAACAGCGGGGGATCACCCGCCGGGACCAGGTCCCCGAGCGGCGCCACGGCGTCCGGCAGGGACCGCAGCGCCCGGCGCCGCCAGCGGCCGAAGAGCAGCGCGTCGCCGCCGCCGAACATCATCTGGAAGGCCGCGTTCAGCTCCGGCACCGGGGCAGGGCGCGCGGCGAACCGCACCCGGGCGAAGTCCTCCGCCGTGAAACCGATCCGGATCGTCACCGCGCAAGCCTTTCGATCACAGCCTCAACCTTCGCCCGGGACCGCCGTCCGGCGCCAGCCTGCCCGTATGGAAACCACAGAAGCCACATCGCCGCTCATCAGCCGACGGGCCGTCACCCGAGCCGGGCTGCTCGCCGCCTCCCTGGCCGTCCTCACCCCGGCCGCCGCCCGCGCCGCCGCCCTCGCCCCGCGCGACCTCGTCCTCCGGCTGCCCGCGCCCACCGGCCCGTACCCCGTCGGCGCCACCACCCTCCACCTCGTCGACCCGTCCCGCAACGACCCCTGGGCGCCCGAGATCGGTGTACGGGAGGTCATGGTGACCGTCCTCCACCCCGCCCGTACCGTCCGCGGATACCCGCGCGCGCCGCAGCTGACCCCGGGCGAGGCCGGGCTCTTCACCTTCCTCGCGCCCGCCGTCCACGGGCTGCCCGAAGCCGGTGTCGACTGGGCCGCCACCCTCACCCACACCCACCCGGGCGCCCCCGTCGCCCGCGGCCGGCGGCCCGTGCTGCTCTACAGCCCCGGTGGCGGCGAGGCACGCACCATGGGCACCTCGCTCGCCGAGGAGCTTGCCAGCCACGGCTGGGTCGTCGTCACCGTCGACCACCCCGGCGACGCGAGCCAGGTGGAGTTCCCCGCCGCGCGGCCGGGGCGCGACAAGGTGCGGCAGTCGGTCTTCACCGGCCCGCCCGACGCCGAGCAGTTCCGCACCATGATCGACACCCGGCTCGCCGACGTCCGCTTCGTCCTCGACCGGCTCGAAGCCCTGGAGGGCCCCCTGGGCCGCGCCCTCGACCTCGGGCGGGTCGGGATCCTCGGGCACTCCGCGGGCGGCACCACCGCCGCACAGGCCCTGTACGACGACCGGCGCTTCGCCGCCGCCGTGAACCTGGAGGGCTACCTGGACCAGGTCGACGGCACGCTCTTCCCGGTGGCCCGGGACGGCGTCGACCGGCCGCTGCTCCTGCTCGGCACCGACGGCTTCCGTGACGCGCGGCTCGACCGCTCCTGGGGCGCGCTGCTCGCCCACCCCGGGGCGCGGGCCCGGCGGCGGCAGCTCGCCGACGCGGACCACTGGGTCTTCACCGACTACGCCGCCCTCGTGCCCCAGCTCCAGGCCGCCGGGCTGACGACCGAGGCCGACCGGGTCCGGCTGGTCGGCGCGATCGAGGCGGGGGCTGCCGTGCGCGCGGTGCGCCGTCAGGTGCGGGGGTTCCTTGGGGCGCGGTTGCCCGTCGGGGGCGACCAGTAGATTGGGGGCGTGCTCTCCAGTCTCTCGCGTCACCGTGCGCTCGCGCTCTGTGCCCTGCCCGTCGCCGCGCTCTTCGCCGTCGTCGGGCTCGCGCCGTTGCCGTTCGCGATCGCCTCGCCCGGTACCACCGCCGACGTGCTCGGCGCGGTCGACGGGCGGCCGGTGATCACGATCAGCGGCGCACCCGTCCAGGAGACGGAGGGCAAGCTCCTGATGACGACCATCGTGGCCACCGGGCCGAGCGTGGACAACGACTTCGCCGACATCGCCGACGCCTGGTTCCGTACCGACCAGGCCGTCCTGCCGCGCGACTCCGTCTACCCGCCCGGCAAGTCGGACGCCGAGGTCGAGAAGCACAACCTCGGCACGATGAAGGAGTCGCAGGACGCCGCCACCGTGGCCGCCCTCGGCTATCTGAAGCTCGACCCGAAGGACGTGAAGGTCACGCTCCACCTCGCCGACATCGGCGGGCCGAGCGCCGGGTTCATGTTCTCCCTCGGGATCGTCGACAAGCTCGACGGCCAGACCGGCGGCGAGCTCACGGGCGGGCGGACCATCGCCGGTACGGGGACGATCGACCCGGACGGTGCCGTCGGCGCCGTCGGCGGGGTCTCCCTGAAGACCCAGGCCGCCGCGCGGGACGGCGCGAGTGTCTTCCTCGTACCGAAGGCGGAGTGCTCCGACGCGCAGGCCGAGCTGCCGAAGGGGATGCGGCTGATCCCCGTCACCACGCTCAGCGAGGCGGTGGACTCGCTCCGGGCGCTGGAGCAGGGGCAGGACGCGAAGGTCCCGAGCTGCTGAGCCCCCGCTCCGTCTCGGGCGGTCCGCCCGCGGGTGGCCCGTCCACGGGTGGTGCGTCCGTGCGCGGTGCGTCCATCGTGCGCCAGGACGGGAAGACCATCGGCGCGAGCGTGGCCAGGAAGTAGACCCCGCCGAAGGCGAACAGGGCCACCGTGAGCCCGGCCCCCTCGACCAGCTGCCCGGCGGCCAGACCGCCGAGCGGGGTGGCCAGAAGCACCCCGGCCGTGCTCACCCCGGAGACCCGGCTGCGCAGCTCGTCCGGGACGACCTCGTACTTCACCGTCGCCAGGATCGGGTTGAGCACACCCGCCCCGAACCCGCCCGCCGCCAGGACCACGAGCAGCGGCGCCGTGGTGTCGGTCAGGGCGGCCGTGACGTACGGCGGCGCGCCGCACAGCAGGAAGCCGACCGTGAAGAGCGCCCGGCGCGGGAAGCGGTGCCCGACCACCCCGTACGCGAGCGCGCCGAGCAGCGCGCAGCCGCCGAAGACGGCGACCATCAGGCCGAGCGCGGCAGGGCCCCCGAGGTTCTCCCGGGCGTGCACCGGCAGGAGCACCGAACTCCAGCCCTGGTTCAGGCCGTTGGTGACCATCACCATGACGACGATGCCGAGGATCAGCCGGGAGCGCAGCACGAAGGTGTACCCCTCCCGGAGGTCGGCGCGGTAGCCGGAGAGGGAGAAGGGAGGCGGGTCGGGCAGCGGCGCGGCCGCCCCCACGCCCCGCAGGCCGACGAGGATCAGCAGGGCGGAGAGCCCGAAGGTGACCGCGTCGAGGTACAGGACGGAGTCGGCGCCGAGGACCGCGACGAGCACGCCCGCCAGGGCGGCTCCCGTCATGCGTGCGCCCCGGGACACCGCGTCGTAGAGGCTCGCGGCGCGCGCGAGCGGGGTCCCGGCGTGCCGGGCGAGGTCGGGTACGAGGACGGAGCGGGCGGTCTCGCCGGGCGCGTGGAAGAGGCCGGTCACGGCCATCAGCGCGCACAGCATCCAGAACTCGAGCAGCCCCGCGCGGTGCAGGAGCGGGATCGCGGCGAGCGCGAGCGCGCAGACCAGGTCGGAGGCGACGCTGATCCGCCGGCGCCCGATCCGGTCGATGACCGGTCCGCCGACGATCGCGGAGACGACGACGGGGACCGCCGCGCAGAACGCGACCAGACCCGCCTTGCCCGGGCTGCCCGTGGTGTCGAGCGCGAACCACGGGACACCGATGAGGGTCAGCGAATTGCCGGTGACGGAAACGGCGTTGGCGGCCAGGACGGTGGCCAGGGGGGTGCGGTTCGGTGAGAGGGGGGAGGGCGGCGGTCGTAAGTGGGACGGGTGTACGTGTTTCCCGGGGCCGCTCATGCGGCGAGGGTGGCCGTGCGGGCGGCGGCCTGCTTGCCGCCGGGGACGGCGAGTCTGAGCCCCAACTCGACCAAGGTCCAGCCCAGTTGGGTGCGTACCGGGGTGCGGGGGAGGGGGTGCTCCGCCAGGGTGGCGGCGGCGGTGTGGAGTTCGGCGGCTCGGAGGTCGTGGAGCAGGAGGTGGACATCGGCGTGCATGACTTCGTGATCCCTTCCGGCTGTGGTGGGTGTGTGGCCGCTGGGCTCAGTTCTCGGCCTGCGGGAAGGCGTGCAGATGCACGCGTACGCGACGGGCTTCCGGGTCCTCGGCGGCGGGGGAGGTGCGGTAGCTCTCGATGAGCGCGTGGAGCTTGTCGTCGAGTTCGCGCAGTACGGCCGGCGGGAGCCGCAGCGTGAAGTCGCTCATGTCGGAGGCGCCGAGCCACTCCTCGTCCCACTCGTGGCGGGTGCCGAGGTAGGTGTTCAGCTCCTGGGTGTGGATGGTCGCGATCTCGTGCAGGTAGACCGCCACCGCGCCCTGCACCTCGGGGTCCCGGTTCCGGTACAGCGACTCGTCGAACGTCGTGCCCTGCTGGGCCGACTTCCACCAGCGCTCCCGGCCCTTGCCCCGCGTCGGGTCGTCCTCGACGAAGCCGTGGGCGGCGAGCTGGCGCAGGTGGTAGCTGGTCGCGCCGCTGGACTCGCCCAGCCGCTCGGCCAGTTGGGAGGCCGTGGCGGGGCCGTGCTGGCGCAGGCTGCGGAGCAGCTGGATGCGCAGGGGGTGGGCGAGGCCGCGCAGGGAGCGGGGGTCGAGTGAACGGACCGCGAGCTTTTCGGGCTGCGGCTCGGACTGGGGCTCGGACTGCTTCTCGGGCTCGGGCATGGCTTGAGCGTAGACATGCAAAGAAGTGGTTGCAAGGACTTTTTGCAACCACTTCTTTGGAACTCTGACCGTCCCGGCTACGGGCTACTCAGCCCCGTCCTCCGCCGCCTGCTCCACCAGCGGGATGATCCGCAGCGGCACCGGGTTCTCCATCACGATCGCCGTCGACGCCCGCACGATCCCCTCGAAGCCGACGACCCGGTCGATCACCCGCTGGAGGTCCGCGTTGGAGCGGGCGACAAGGCGGCAGAGCATGTCGCCGTGGCCGGTCGTCGTGTGCAGTTCGAGCACCTCGGGGACGGTCGCCAGATGCCCCCGTACATCCGCCCCCTGCCCCTGCTTGATCTCCAGGGTCGCGAACGCCGTCACCGGATACCCCAGCGCCGCCGGGTCCACCTGCGGGCCGAAACCGCGGATCACCCCGTTCGCCTGGAGGCGGTCCATCCGGGCCTGCACGGTGCCGCGTGCCACGCCGAGCCGGCGCGAGGCCTCCAGGACCCCGATCCTCGGTTCACGTGCCAGGAGCACGATCAGCCGGCCGTCCAGATGATCGATCGCCACGGGGACCTCCTCATGGTCATCCTGTACAAGTCATCCGCTGATCCTGGCCTACCACTGTGCATATTGCCCAGCCCTGAGGCGAACTATTGCGCAGCTTGCCGATCGGCGGGACTCTGCCGTCATGACTGAGACCATCGATCACACGCCCTCCACCGCGCGGCAGGCCGACCCCTTCCCCGTGAAGGGAATGGACGCGGTCGTCTTCGCCGTCGGCAACGCCAAGCAGGCCGCGCACTACTACTCCACCGCCTTCGGCATGAAGCTCGTCGCCTACTCCGGACCGGAGAACGGCAGCCGCGAGACCGCGAGTTACGTCCTGACGAACGGCGCCGCCCGCTTCGTGTTCACCTCCGTCATCAAGGTCTCCACCGACCGGGGCCGCTTCCTCGCCGAGCACGTCGCCGAGCACGGCGACGGCGTCGTCGACCTGGCGATCGAGGTGCCCGACGCCCGCGCCGCGTACGCCTACGCCGTCGAGCACGGCGCCACCGGCATCACCGAGCCGCACGAGGTCAAGGACGAGCACGGCACCGTCGTCCTCGCGGCCATCGCCACGTACGGCAAGACCCGCCACACCCTCGTCGAGCGCTCCGGCTACGACGGCCCCTACCTGCCGGGCTTCGTCGCCGCCAACCCGATCGTCGAGCCGCCGGCCAAGCGCACCTTCCAGGCGATCGACCACTGCGTCGGCAACGTCGAGCTCGGCAAGATGAACGACTGGGTCGGCTTCTACAACAAGGTCATGGGCTTCACGAACATGAAGGAGTTCGTGGGCGACGACATCGCGACCGAGTACTCGGCGCTGATGTCCAAGGTCGTCGCCGACGGCACCCTCAAGGTGAAGTTCCCGATCAACGAGCCGGCGATCGCGAAGAAGA
This sequence comes from Streptomyces sp. NPDC026092, assembly GCF_040638605.1. Taxonomy (NCBI): domain Bacteria; kingdom Bacillati; phylum Actinomycetota; class Actinomycetes; order Kitasatosporales; family Streptomycetaceae; genus Streptomyces; species Streptomyces sp. NPDC026092. Next base: position 152,539 of record NZ_JBEZYN010000012.1, on the reverse strand, counting down.
AGTCGCAGATCGACGAGTACCTGGAGTTCTACGGCGGCGCGGGCGTCCAGCACATCGCGCTGGCCACGAACGACATCGTCGCCACCGTGCGCTCGATGCGGGCGGCGGGCGTGTCCTTCCTCGACACCCCGGACTCGTACTACGACACCCTCGGCGAGTGGGCGGGCGAGACCCGCGTGCCCGTGGAGACCCTGCGCGAGCTGAAGATCCTCGTCGACCGCGACGAGGACGGCTACCTGCTGCAGATCTTCACCAAGCCGGTCCAGGACCGCCCGACCGTCTTCTTCGAGATGATCGAGCGCCACGGCTCCATGGGCTTCGGCAAGGGCAACTTCAAGGCCCTCTTCGAGGCGATCGAGCGCGAGCAGGAGAAGCGCGGCAACCTGTAGTCCGCCGCCAGTCCCGCGACCCCCTTCGTGGGCAGTCGTTCTTCGGGGGAGGAACGACTGCCCACAACCGTGTGGCTACCTCGGCTGCCGGGGCGCCGGGGTCTCCCGGGACGCCGACGCCCGGGAGTCGGCCTTCGCCTCCGCCTTCGCGTCCGCCTGCGCGTCGGCCTTCGACGTCCTCGCCTCGGCCTTCACGGCCTTCGCCGTCCTGGACGGCTCGGCCGTCGGCTCCGGCTCCGGGCGGAGTTCCTTCGGGAGTTCGTCCGGCGGGTCGCCGAGAGTCTTCACCGCCTCGCGGGCCTTCGGGGCAAGCAGGGGCGAGAAGTCCGGGTTGATGCGGAGGGCCTCCGCCAGATGGCGGCGGGCCGGGCCGTACGCCTCCACCGCCCGCTCGATCTCGCCCCGGTGGTACGAGAAGAGCGCGCTGCGCAGCCCCTCGTCCGTGGCCTTCTTCGCGTACTCGAGGGCCTCCTTCGGCTCCCCCGACCGGAACAGTGCCCATCCCAGCGCGTCCGCCACCTGCACCGACCGGTGCCCGCGCGCCCACTCCGCCTTCAGCCGCCGTACCGCGGCCGCCGGGTCGCCGTGGTCCGCCTCGAAGAGGCCGAGGACCACCTCCGCGCCCACCCACGTCCGCGTCCGCAGCAGCTCGTACTGGCTCCGCGCGTCCCCGTCGAGGCCCAGCGACGCGTAGAACTCGCCCGCCTCCAGGACGTACTCGGCGCGCGGCAGCAGGGTCAGGGCGGTCCGGTAGTCGACCATCGCCTCTTCCGTGCGGCCGAGCGCCGCGAGTGCCCGGGCCCGCCCGGCCAGCGACGGGCCGTGGTCCGGTACGAGCCGCAGCGCCTTCCCGTACTGGTCCACCGCCTCCGCAGGCTCGCCCCGCTCCCACTCCAGATCCGCGAGCCGCGCGACCGCGGCCGCCTTGTCCGTGGCGGACTCGGCCTGCGCGACCGCCTTGTCCGCCGTCGCCGCGGCGTCCTCGCGCCAGCCCCGGTTGCGGTACGTCTGCGCCGTCCGCGCGCTCACCGCCGCGCCCGAGTGCAGCTCCTCCAGGGTCGCCAGGGCCTTCTGCGCGGCCTTGTAGTCGCCGAGCCCGTTGTACGCGTCGATCAGCACCGGGTACGCCGACCAGCGCTTCGGGGCCTTCTTGCGGACCGCCTCGCCCCAGGTGCGGGCCGTCCGCCAGTCGCCCCGCGCGTTCGCCAGGGCGCCGAGACCCAGCTGCGCGTCGAGGTTCCCGTGCGCGGCGGGCCGGACCTCCAACGAGCGCTTCAGGGCCTGTTCGGCGCGCGGGAAGTACGCCGGGTCGGCGAGCCGCGCGCCCCGCTCCGTGTACGCCGCCCCAAGGACGGCCCATGACTCCTCGTCCGCCGGATGGTCCTTCAGCCACTTCTCCCGGTCGCCGATCAGCGCGGCCAGATCGGGCAGGGAGGCCTGCGCCCCCGCGTTCGCCGCGAGGACCGCGCGGTCGGCGGGGCCAGGCGGGCGCTGCGGACCCCCGCCGAACAGACCGGGTGCCAGATCGGGGGCGTAGAGCAGTGCCGTCGCCGCGAGCACCGCGCCCACCCCGGCGGCCAGGACCGACCGCGACACGTTCTCCGTCTTCATGCCGCTCACTGTGCGCCCGTACGCCCCCTGTACGAAGAGCACACGAAGGTCCACGGCGGCGGGTTCACACCGATGGCCCCGAGTGCCACGCTGGACGCATGGACGATCTTCTGACGCGGCTCCACGCGGACCTGCGTGCGGGCCTTCCCGCCGAGGCGCTGATCACCGACCCGGACGTCACCGCCTCCTACGCGAACGACATGGCGAGCTTCTGCGCGGCCGGCGACCCCGCCGTCGTGGTGCTCCCGCGCACCGTCGAGCAGGTCCAGCACGTCATGCGCACGGCGACCGCGCTGCGCGTCCCGGTCGTCCCGCAGGGCGCGCGCACCGGCCTGTCCGGCGCCGCGAACGCCTCCGACGGCTGCATCGTGCTGTCCCTGGTCAAGATGGACCGGATCCTGGAGATCAGCCCGGTCGACCGGATCGCCGTCGTCGAACCGGGCGTCGTCAACGCCGTCCTGTCCCGGGCCGTCGACGAACACGGCCTCTATTACCCGCCGGACCCCTCCAGCTGGGAGATGTGCACGATCGGCGGCAACATCGGCACCGCCTCCGGCGGTCTGTGCTGTGTGAAGTACGGGGTGACGGCGGAGTACGTCCTCGGCCTGGACGTGGTCCTCGCCGACGGGCGGCTGCTCTCCACCGGCCGGCGCACCGCCAAGGGCGTCGCCGGCTATGACCTGACCCGGCTCTTCGTCGGCTCCGAGGGCAGTCTCGGCATCGTTGTCGGGGCGACCTTGGCGCTCCGCCCACGACCGCCGCGACAGCTCGCGCTGGCCGCCGAGTTCCCCTCTTCGGCGGCCGCCTGCGAGGCCGTCTGCGCGATCATGGAGCGCGGCCATACGCCGTCCCTGCTCGAACTGATGGACGGCACCACCATCCGCGCCGTCAACAAGCTGGCGAACATGGGGCTGCCCAACACCACCGAGGCGCTCCTCCTGTGCGCCTTCGACACCCCGGACCCGGCTGCCGATCTGGCCGCCGTCGGGGAGCTGTGCACGGCGGCCGGGGCCACCCAGGTCGTACCGGCGGAGGACGCCGCCGAGTCCGAACTGCTCCTCCAGGCCCGTCGTCTGTCGCTCACCGCGCTGGAGACGGTCAAGTCCGCGACGATGATCGACGACGTGTGCGTACCGCGTACGAAGCTGGCCGCGATGCTCGACGGCACGGCCGCCATCGCCGCCAAGTACGACCTGACGATCGGCGTCTGCGCCCACGCGGGCGACGGCAACACCCACCCCGTCGTCTGCTTCGACCACGCGGACGAGGACGAGTCGCGCCGGGCGCGGGAGTCCTTCGACGAGATCATGGCGCTCGGCCTGGAGCTGGGCGGCACGATCACCGGCGAGCACGGTGTGGGAGTACTGAAGAAGGAGTGGCTGGCGCGGGAGTTGGGGCCGGTGGGGGTGGAGATGCAGCGGGGTATCAAGAACACCTTCGACCCGCTCGGGATCCTGAACCCGGGAAAGCTCTTCTGACCGTCGTCGAGTCCTCGTCGCCCGTCGGTTCACGCCTCACCGTCCTGCGACTCGTCCGACGGCCACGGGTCCCGCAGCCACAGGTCGTCGGCGACCGAGGTGGTGGCGAGCAGTTCGGCCAGGCCGTCGTCGATGCCGAGCTGCTCGGACTCGGTGCCCGGCGGGACGGCGCGCAGGGTCCGCTCCAGCCAGGCGGACACCTGCGCGGAGGGTGCCTCAAGGAGCGCGTCGCCGTCGGGGGAGGAGAGCGCCATCAGGACGACGTTGCGGCCGTCGACCTTCGTGGGCCAGATCCGCACGTCCCCGTGGCCGCAGGGCCGGAAGATGCCCTCGACGAGCAGCTCGCGGGCGAAGGTCCAGTTGACCGGGTACTCCGAACCGACGTGGAAGGTGATGTGGACGGCGTACGGGTCGTCCGTACGGAAGGCGAGGCGGGCCGGGACGGGGATGGAGCGCTCGGGGGAGAGCACCAGCTTCAGCTCCAGCTCGCGCTCGACGACGGTGTTCTCGGTGTTCTGCATGGCGGTACGTCCTCTCCGGTGTGGGGCCCCGGGTGGGCCCGCACAGGGAGAGAGCGGGGTGGCCGCCGGTCATTACGCGACTTCGGGAGAGTTTTTCGAGGAGATTTTTCGGGGGCCTCGGGAGAGTGGTCGGCGAGGGGCCGGAGAAGGATCGGCTCGGGCTCGGCGGGTGCTCGGCGGGGCTCGGCGAGGCTTCTCGGCCGGGGATCGTCGGCCTGAACGTGACGGTGAGTCGCGGGTTCTGTGGGTATGTCGCTCGAAGGCGGGTTTCTCGTGGCCTCTTTCTTCTTGCGGCGCCGTTCTTCGTTACTGTCCTCCTTGGGCCGAGGGCCCTGAGTCGTAGAAGCGTCGTCACGGAACGGAGTCGGGGCAGTGGCTACTCCTCCTGGAGCCGGCGGGGAGGTCCCGCAGGCCGGGTACTACCCGGACCCCTCCATTCCCGGATACATCCGGTACTGGAACGGGGGCGCCTGGGTACCCGGGACGAGTCGACCCGCGCCCAAGGACGGCGAACTCCCGCCGGCCGCCCCGGTCGCGGCCGCGCCCGCGGGACCGGCGCTGGTGCCGAACCCGTCGCCCGCGCCCGTGGTGCCCGCCGTGCCCGCGGTGGAGGAGACGGGACCCGTCTTCTTCGACGAGGAGCCCGCCGCGCCCGAGCCCGAGCCGGCCTCCGCCTGGCAGGCGGACGTCTCCCGGCAGACGGGCTTCGGCGGCGACCGTGACCAGAAGGTCTCCTGGGGCGCGCCCGAGCCGTCGCCGACGACCGGTCCGGCCGCCGCCGCGTCCGCAGGTCCGGTCCCCGGTGCGCGGGACCCCCGCCTGGCGGCCGACCCCGGGCCGCAGGCCCGGCTCGGCGGGATGCCGGTGACCCCGGCGTCGCCGTCGCCCGACCCGACGGGCGGTGCGCTCCCCGGCGTACGCCGGCCGAACGCGGCCGTCCCCGAGGGCACGATGACGATCCGCGCGCAGGCCGCCCCGCCCGCGCAGGGCCCCCAGGCCGCCGCCCCCGGCCCCCACGCCGCACAGGCCCCGCAGGTCCCGCAGGCCACGACCCCGCCCGCGGCCCCGCTCCCGCACGTTCCCACCCCGGCACCGGCACCGGCACCCGCGCCGACCCCGGCCCCCGCACCGACGCCCGCACCGGCACCCGCCCCCGTCGCCACCGGCCCCGGTGGTGGCGCCGCCTCGTGGCCGCAGCAGGTGCAGCAGCTCGCGCAGCCCGCGCCCACCCCCGCCCCGGCAGCCGCCTCCGGCGTGGGCGAGCCGCCCGTCGTGCCCTGGAAGCCGCCCGTCGAGGACCCGTTCCTGCAGGCGGCCCGGGCCCAGGCGGCCGCGCGTCCGGCCGGACTCGGCAAGCGCCTGGTCGCCCGCTTCATCGACATGCTCGTGCTCGGCGCCCTCGCGGGCGCGGCGGCGTTCCCCTTCGTCACCGCCGCGCTCGACCACATCGACGCCAAGATCGAGGCGGCGAAGCAGTCCGGTGTCACCGTCCAGGTCTGGCTCCTGGACGGTACGACCTCCGTCAACTTCGGGATCGCGCTCGGCGCCCTCCTCGTCCTCGGCGTCCTGTACGAGGCGCTGCCCACCGCCAAGTGGGGCCGTACGCTCGGCAAGAAGCTCTGCGGTCTCCAGGTACGGGACATCGAGGCGCACGAGCCGCCGACCTTCGGCGCGGCCCTGCGCCGCTGGCTCGTCTACAGCGTCCTCGGGCTCCTGGTGCTCGGCGTCCTCAACGTCCTCTGGTGTCTCTTCGACCGCCCGTGGCGCCAGTGCTGGCACGACAAGGCGGCCCGCACCTTCGTGGCCGGCTAGGCGCTCGTACCCGCCCGGCGGTCCCTCGAACGGGCTGCGATTCCTTGCGGGCGCCCGCCGCCCGGGATGCACTGCCCACATGAGCAACGATCAGCCGACGCCCGGTGAGCGGCCCGAGGACGACCCGTTCCTCAAGAGGCCCAAGGAGCCGCAGGAGCCCACGCCGCCGTCGGCGGGGTCTCCGTACGGGAGCGAGCCGCCTCCCACCGAAGGGCCGCCACCGGGCGGCCCGCCCCCCGGTGGCCCGCCGCCCGGCGGACCCCCGCCCGGGTCGCCGTACGACAACGCTCCGCCGCCGCCCCCGCCGTACGGTCAGCCCTACGGCGGCGGTGGCGGCTACGGCGGTGCGGATCCGCTCGCCGGGATGCCGCCGCTCGCCGACTCCGGTAAGCGCATTCTCGCGAGGATCATGGACTGGCTGCTCATCGCCATCCCGCTCGCCATCATCGGCATCCCGTTCGACGTCTACGACCGGGCGACCGACAGCAGCGACGACTTCGGGGACGCGATCACCGCGACCAGCACGGGCAGCGGCCTGGTCTTCCAGCTGATCACCATCGTCGCGTACGTCGCCTACGACACCCTGATGACGGCGAAGAAGGGCCAGACGCTCGGCAAGAAGTGGATGAAGCTGCGGGTCGCGATGCTCAACGACGGCTCCACGCCGCCGACGAACGCCTCGCTGATCCGGGCCGTGGTGCTGTGGCTGCCGGCCCTGATCTGCTGCGCCTGCCTGTGGCCGCTGCTCCTGCTCATCCTGATCCTGGTCGACAAGCCCTACAAGCAGGGTCTGCACGACAAGGCGGCGAAGACCGTGGTGGTGTCCGTGCCGCAGTAGAGGACGAGCGCTACGAGCTCGAACCGATCCGGGTATCGGCCCCCGCACCCACGCGGACGGCCGGTACCCGGATCTCGTCCGTCCTGGGGGCCGCGGGCGCCACCGGCTCGGGGGCCCTGCGGCGGTGCGTGGCCGGCAGCATGGTCGCGACGAGCACGCCGAGCAGCAGCCCGGCCGCGCTGATCACGACGATGCCGAGCGCTTCGGTGGTGCGGGACAGCAACAGCAGGGCGACGGTCGAGAAGACGACGGTGGCCGAACCGTAGGCGAGCTGTGCGGCGTTCGGACGCGGCATGACGGGTACCGTCCCTCGAAAGCATCGGCTGGTCGCAGTCGCACTCCCGAGCGACTCTACGTCGATGGATGCCCGAGCGAAACGGGTAGTAAGCGTGACCTAACCCACGGTGCGGGTGCACGGGGGGCGCATGGAGTCATCGATTCCCCGAATGACCCCTTCTGGTGCGCCCGGTGACCGTCCGGATAACGGAAATCGACTTCTGCATAGTGCAGTTGGTCTGTTCAAGTCAAGGACTGTCTTTTCCGGAGTAACTCCGGTCGAATGTCGTCACTTGTGACGCGCGTACCCGCCTGCGGACACCCCACCTCAGGTCCGCGGCCGAGGGGCGCCGGGGAGGATACACATCAAGTGACCAACAGACGACGGGCGATCAGAGCGTCCGCAGTCGTCGTGGCGCTCGCGGCCACCGCCGCCACCGCCTCGACCTTCACCACCTCGTGGGCCGATGACAAGGGGCCGGGCGCACCCGCCTCCATCGAGCGCCACGACCCGGCGCAGGGCGCCGGCGTGGACAAGACCGCGGTCGACCACGACCTCGAGGGCCCGTACAGCAAGCAGCAGGAGCAGCAGCGCAAGGCCGCCCTGGAGCAGGTGCTGAGCGGCGAGTCCAAGGTCGAGCGCCGCGGGGGCTCCCAGGTCGTCAAGCTCGACAGCAAGAAGTACGTCGAACTGGGCCGCGAGAAGACCGACAAGATCTTCACGATCCTGGTCGAGTTCGGCGACAAGGTCGACAACACGACGCTGGTCGACCGCGCCGACGACGACACCGCCGAGCCGAAGCCGAAGTTCGGCGGCACGCCCGGCCCGCTGCACAACCAGATAGCCGAGCCGGACCGTGCGAAGGACAACTCCACGGCCTGGCAGAAGGACTACAACCAGAAGCACTTCCAGGACCTGTACTTCGGCACCGGCAAGGACAAGAAGACCGGCCAGCCGAAGGAGTCCCTGAAGACGTACTACGAGAAGACCTCCTCGGGCCGGTACTCGGTCGAGGGCGGTGTCTCGGACTGGGTCAAGGTCGAGTACAACGAGGCCCGTTACGGCTCGAACTACTGCGGCAACAGCAACTGCGCCAACGTCTGGGACGCCGTCCGCGACGGTGTCACCGCGTGGACCGCCGACCAGAAGGCCAAGGGCCGCACCGACGCCCAGATCAAGGCCGACATCGCCCAGTACGACCAGTGGGACCGGTACGACTTCGACGGCGACGGCAACTTCAACGAGGCCGACGGCTACATCGACCACTTCCAGATCGTCCACGCGGGCGAGGACGAGTCGGCGGGCGGCGGCGTCCAGGGCGGCGACGCCCTGTGGGCCCACCGCTGGTACGCGTACGGCACGGACGCGGGCAAGACCGGCCCGGCGAACAACAAGTCCGGCGGCACGCAGGTCGGCTCGACCGGCATCTGGGTCGGCGACTACACGATGCAGCCCGAGAACGGCGGCCTCGGCGTCTTCGCCCACGAGTACGGTCACGACCTCGGTCTGCCGGACCTGTACGACACCTCCGGCAAGCCCGGCGCCGAGAACTCGACCGGCTTCTGGTCCCTGATGTCCTCCGGCTCCTGGCTCGGCCGGGGCAAGGAGTCCATCGGCGACCTGCCCGGCGACATGACCGCCTGGGACAAGCTGCAGCTCGGCTGGCTCAACTACACCAAGGTGAGCAACGAGCAGCGCGGTACGAAGTCCACCCACAAGCTGGGCGTGGCCGAGTACAACACCAAGAACCCGCAGGCGCTCGTCGTCGAGCTGCCGAAGAAGCAGGTCACCACCGAGGTCGTCGCGCCCGCCGAGGGCGCCACGCAGTGGTGGAGCGGCATGGGTGACGACCTCAAGAACACCCTGACCCGCTCGGTCGACCTGACCGGCAAGTCGAAGGCCACCCTTGAGCTCAAGGGCTGGTACGACATCGAGCTGGACTACGACTACCTCTACACCGAGGTGTCCACGGACGGCGGCGCCAACTGGACCGCCCTGGACGGCACGGTGGACGGCAAGCCGCTGCCGCGCGACGCGAGCGGCGCCCCGGCGCTGACCGACGTCTCCGGCGCGTACAAGCCGCTGGTCTTCCCGCTGGACGCCTACGCGGGCAAGAAGTTCGACCTCCGCTTCCGCTACCAGACGGACGGCGGCGCGGGCGGCAAGGGCTTCGCGGCCGACGCCATCACGCTGACCGCCGACGGCGCCCCGGTCTTCTCGGACACCGTCGAGGCCGGCGACAACGGCTGGACGGCGAAGGGTTTCTCGCGCATCGGCAAGGGCTTCACGAAGGAGTACGAGCAGTACTACCTCGCGGAGAACCGCCAGTACGTGTCGTACGACGCGACCCTCAAGGTCGGCCCGTACAACTTCGGTTTCACGGGTGACAAGGCCAGCTGGGTCGAGCACTACCCGTACCAGAACGGCCTGCTGATCTGGCTGTGGGACACCTCGCAGAAGGACAACAACACGGCCGTCCACCCGGGTCAGGGCCTCGTCCTCCCGGTCGACGCGCACCCGACGCCGCTGAAGTGGTCGAACGGCACCCTGATGCGCAACCGCATCCAGTCGCACGACGCGCCCTTCGGCACCTACCGCACCGACGGCTTCACGCTGCACAGCGCGGACGCCCCGGCGTCGATCAAGCCGCAGGCGGGCAACCCGGTCTTCGACGACCGGAAGGGTACGTACTGGTACCAGGAGACCGAGCGGGCCGGTGTCAAGGTAACTGACACCAACACCAAGATCGCGGTCGTCAAGGAGCCGAAGAACGGCGAGACGATCACCGTCCAGGTGGGTCCGTCCACGAAGTAATCAGTAAAACCGCAGGTCAAAGCATGATCGGCCGTCGCCCTCTAGCGGGCGGCGGCCGATCGTGTTTAGGTGCGTCTGACCAAGTTCTTATTGACAGCAAACGCACAGGGGGAGTGGTTTCGGCATGCCCGGTGGAGGCTTCTGCAAGTTGCCAGGTGGCAGTGTGGTCGTCGCGATAGGGCTTCCGAGCCCGGCCGGCGACGGGGTCACCGTCCGCTTCCTGGTGCACGCCGCGAACCGTGCCCGCGCCCTGACCAGGCTGCGGAATCTGGGCCTGCGCGCGGTCTACCTCCGGGGCAACGCGGAGCCCCCGACCCCCGACGAGATCACCGCCGTCCTGCACCACCCGGACGGCCTGCTGTGGCGCTCCGCGGCGGGCACGACGACCCAGGAGCTCTGGCACTCCATACGGACCCTGCCCACGGCCTCCTAGGGGCACCCGGGGGGTATGTCAGACCACGGGCTTGCCCGTGAGCTCCACCCCGGCCCCGCGGAGCTCCTCCAGAGCCCGCTCGGTCGTCTCCTTGGCGACGCCCGCCGTGAGGTCGAGCAGGACCTGCGTACGGAACCCCTCCCGGGCCGCGTCGAGCGCGGTGGCCCGGACGCAGTGGTCCGTCGCGATGCCCACGACGTCGACCTCGGCTACGTCGTGCGCCCGCAGCCACTCCGCGAGGGTCGTGCCGTTCTCGTCGCGCCCCTCGAAGCCGCTGTACGCCGCCTCGTACGCCCCCTTGTCGAACACCGCGTCGATCGCGCCGGAGGCGACCGCCGGGGCGAAGTTCGGGTGGAAGCCGACGCCCTCGGTCCCGGCCACACAGTGCACCGGCCAGGACGTCACGTAGTTCGGCACGTCCGAGAAGTGGTCGCCCGGGTCGACGTGGTGGTCGCGGGTCGCCACGACGTGCCGGTACGCGGCGCCGGCCGCCTCGCCGACCAGGTCGGTGATGGCGGCGGCGACATCCGCACCCCCCGTCACCGCGAGGCTGCCGCCCTCGCAGAAGTCGTTCTGAACGTCCACGACGATCAATGCGCGGTGCATGGCGGGTGTCCTTCGGTGGGCCGGCGACGGGAGGTGGGTGACGAACGGGGTCGGGCGAGGTGTCGGGCGGGGGAATGGCTTCGAGCCTAGAGACTTCCCCCTCCCTACGGGAGGGGGCCTCGCAGGGTGTTACACGTACTCCCTACACGTACTCGCGTACGGGCTACACGTACTCCGTCGGCAGCACCGGCTCGCCCCGCGAGAGCTGGATCGCCGACATCGGCAGCCCGGCGCGCGCCGCGATGTGCCGCGCCCGCGCCGCCTCCAGGGGCTCCCGGGCCACCACGTCGCCGCCCTTGACCAGTTCCACGAGCAGCTGGTGGTCGGCGAGCTCCGGCGGCACCGGGCCCGTACCGAGGACCTCGGCCTCCGCGACGCCCTCCGCGTCCGTCCGGCGCGCCGCCCACTTGCGGCCGCCGACCGAGGCCTTGCCGCCGAGCGACTTCTTCGCCACCGCGGTCAGCGGCGCCTTCGGGTCGGCCGACTGGGCGCGGGCGACCAGCTTGTAGACCATCGAGCAGGTCGGGTGCCCGCTGCCGGTGACCAGCTGGGTGCCCACCCCGTACGCGTCGACCGGCGCGGCGGCCAGCGAGGCGATGGCGTACTCGTCCAGGTCGGAGGTGACCACGATCTTGGTGTTCGTCGCGCCCAGCTCGTCCAGCTGCGCCCGTACCCGGTGCGCCACGAGCAGCAGGTCCCCGGAGTCGATGCGCACGGCACCGAGCTCGGGGCCCGCCACCTCGACGGCGGTACGGACGGCCTCGGCCACGTCGTAGGTGTCGACGAGCAGCGTCGTACCGCGGCCGAGGGTCTCCACCTGGGCCTGGAACGCGTCCCGCTCGCTGTCGTGCAGCAGGGTGAAGGCGTGCGCGGAGGTGCCGACGGTCGGGATGCCGTAGCGGAAGCCGGCCGCCAGGTCGGAGGTCGAGTCGAAGCCGCCGACGTAGGCGGCGCGGGCGGAGGCCACGGCGGCCAGCTCGTGGGTGCGCCGGGCGCCCATCTCGATGAGCCGCCGCCCGCCGGCCGCCCCCGACATCCGGGAGGCCGCGGCCGCGATGGCCGAGTCGTGGTTGAGGATCGAGAGGATCACGGTCTCCAGGAGCACGCACTCCGCGAAGGAGCCCTCGACCCGCAGGATCGGGGAGCCGGGGAAGTACACCTCGCCCTCGGGGTAGCCCCAGATGTCACCCGAGAAGCGGTAGCCGGCCAGCCACTTGAGCGTCGGCTCGTCCACGATGGACTGCTCCCGCAGGAAGCCGAGGACGTCGGCGTCGAAGCGGAAGTTCTCGACGGCGTCGAGGACCCGTCCGATGCCCGCCACCACGCCGTAGCGCCGGCCCTCGGGCAGACGGCGGGTGAAGACCTCGAAGACGGAGCGTCGTTCGGCGGTGCCGGCCCGGAGGGCCGCCTGGAGCATGGTCAGCTCGTACTGGTCGGTGAAGAGCGCGGTCGACGGCACGTCCACCGGGAGCCCAAGGTCCGCAGCGTTCATGTCAGCGATGCTACCGCAGAAATCGTCAGTTTGACGATTTCTACCTCCGTTCGAGCGTCGCGCGGGCTGACCCGTTTGTGCGACCCCCCTCCCGAGGTGGCAGCATGGGGTAAGTGAGCGTCGCGCCTATTGAGATCGAACGCACGGAATCGGCCGAAGAGACCTTCGCCGTCGTGGAGCCGGACGTGCCGTGGGTGACTCTCGTCCACAACGATCCGGTCAATCTGATGAGCTATGTGACCTACGTCTTCCAGGCGTACTTCGGTTACTCCAAGGACAAGGCGCACAAGCTGATGCTCGACGTGCACAACAAGGGCCGGGCCGTGGTCTCCAGCGGGACGCGCGAGGAGATGGAGCGGGACGTGCAGGCGATGCACGGCTACGGACTGTGGGCGACCCTCACCCAGGACCGCGGCTGATGGCCGGACACTTCGAGGTCCTGCCCGGCGGCGGCGCCGCCGTCGCACTGGACGAGGTCGAGATCTCCATCCTGCGCTCCCTCGCCGTCCAGCTCATGGAGCTGATCGGGCCGGGCGACGAGCCCGTCGAGGGCGAGGACCCGCTGGCCGCGCTCTTCGCCGAGGGCCCGAGCGAGGCCCCGAGCGACCCCGCGCTTCTGCGGCTCTTCCCCGACGCGTACGCCGACGAGAGCGAGGAGCTGCGCTCGGCGGCGGCCGACTTCCGCCGCTTCACCGAGAACGACCTGCGCTCCCGCAAGCGGCAGGACGCCCTCACGGTGATCCGCAGCCTCGACGGGCTCACCCCCACCGGCGAGGACAGCGCGGTCCTCAAGCTCACCGCCGACGAGTCCCGGGCCTGGCTCGGCGCGCTCAACGATCTGCGGCTGACGATCGGCACGCGCCTCGAAGTGACGGACGAGGACGAGAGCGGCGAGCTGTACCGGCTGCCCGACTCCGACCCGCGCAAGCCGATGGTGATGGCGTACCTCTGGCTGGGCGCGCTCCAGGAGTCGCTCGTCGAGACGCTGATGTCCGGCGCCTGATACGCGACACCCTCCGATACCGATCGGTAGCGTGCCGTTCGCTCAGCGGACACTCAAATCCGGATAACGAATACGTCACCAAAGTGTTCTTACTGGTCCTGTTGAGTGGCTTTTGGCCCCTTTTTCCTGTGGCGTGCGCCACAAACGCCCCCCTCGATCACTGTTTCCCCCGTGATAAATCTTCACGACCACTCGGGGACGCCACCCATGTTCCCGAGGGCGCTTGGCCGGCTGACCGCCGGTAGCACTCCAGCCATATCCGGGGGGATCAGCGTGGAGAAAGGCGCATCAACATGACCTCAGTGCAGGTCGACAAGCAGCACGACGGCAATGAGGCCGCGGACCCCGCCGACGGCGAGGGTTACCACCGGGCACTCGGCGCCCGCCAGATCCAGATGATCGCGATCGGCGGCGCCATCGGCACCGGCCTCTTCCTCGGAGCGGGCAAGGGCATCTCCAAGGCGGGACCGAGCCTGATCCTCGCGTACGCCATCGCGGGCCTCGTCATCTTCTTCATCATGAGGGCGCTCGGCGAGCTCCTCATGTACCGGCCCGTGTCCGGCTCCTTCTCGGAGTACGCACGCGAGTTCATCGGCCCCTTCTGGGGCTTCGTGACCGGCTGGACGTACTGGCTCTTCTGGGTCGTCACCGGCATCACCGAAGTCACCGCGGCCTCCGCGTACATGCAGTACTGGACCAAGAACGCGAACGGCTGGCTCGATCAGCCGCAATGGGTCTTCGCCCTGATCTTCACAGTGGTCCTGTTCCTCGCGAACCTGATCTCCGTCAAGCTCTTCGGCGAGCTCGAGTTCTGGTTCTCGATGGTCAAGGTCACCGCGATCGTCGGCATGATCCTGATCTGCGCCGGTGTCCTCACCGTCGGCTTCTCCGACGCCGGTGACACCGCCTCGATCAGCCTGCTCTGGTCCGAGGGCGGCTTCTTCCCCAAGGGCATCGGCTCGACCCTGATGACCCTGCAGATGGTCATGTTCGCCTTCCTCGCCGTCGAGCTCGTCGGTGTCACGGCGGGCGAGTCCAAGGACCCGAAGACCGTCCTGCCCAAGGCCATCAACACCGTGCCGTGGCGCATCGCCGTCTTCTACGTCGGCGCGCTGATCATGATCCTGTCGGTCGTCCCGTGGACCCACTTCCAGCCGGGCATCTCCCCGTTCGTCGCGGCCTTCGAGAAGATGGGCCTCGGCATCGGCGCCGCGATCGTGAACTTCGTCGTGCTGACCGCCGCGCTGTCCTCCTGCAACTCGGGCATGTACTCCACCGGCCGCATGCTGCGCGACCTCGCGCTCAACGGCCAGGGCCCGAAGTTCTTCACCAAGCTCACCAAGAACGGCCTGCCGCTGGTCGGTACGTCCTTCTCGGCGGGGCTGATGATGGTCGGCGTCTGGATCAACTACCAGTGGCCGGGCGAGGCGTTCAACTACGTCGTCTCCTTCGCGACCATCTCCGGCATGTGGGCCTGGATCATGATCCTGGTCTGCCAGGTCCGCTTCCGCCTCAAGGCCGACCGGGGCGAGCTGCCCCAGTCCTCCTTCAAGGCCCCGGGCGGCATCTGGCTCAGCCTCTTCTCGCTCGCCTTCATCGGCATGGTCATCGTGATGATGGGCATCGACAAGGACGCGCGGATCTCGCTGTACTGCGCCCCGCTGTGGGGCCTGATCCTGGGTGTCTCGTACCTGATCCTGAAGGCGCGCAACCCGCAGGGCGCGGCCTTCGTGAAGCGTTCCTGACCCACCCCGTCTCGGCATTCGGGCGGCCCCGTACCACTCCTCGGTACGGGGCCGCCCACCCGTCGCCCACCACCACCCTGCCTGACGCGCTCCGCGCGGCCCCTCTTGATCCGATGCTTATCCTGTCGCCATGCTGACCATCACCCGGGCCCTGTACGACCAGATCGTGGAACACTCCCGCGCGGACCACCCCGACGAGGCCTGCGGCGTGGTCGCGGGTCCCGCCGGCAGCGGCCGCCCCGAGCGGTTCATCCCGATGCTGAACGCGGCGCGCTCGCCCACGTTCTACGAGTTCGACTCGGCCGACCTGCTGAAGCTCTACCGCGAGATGGACGACCGGGACGAGGAGCCCGTGATCATCTACCACTCGCACACCGCCACCGAGGCCTACCCCTCGCGCACCGACATCACGTACGCGAACGAGCCCGGCGCGCACTACGTCCTGGTCTCCACCGCCGACACCGACGGAGCGGGCCCCTTCCAGTTCCGCTCCTACACGATCGTCGAGGGCGTGGTGACCGAGGAGGAGGTCAAGGTCGTCGAGGCGTACGACGCCTGAGAGACTGACCCGACACCAGGGCGGCAGGACCCAGGAAGCCGGTGCGTAATCCGGCGCGGTCCCGCCACTGTGACCAGCGAGTTCACTCGCTGGGAGCCAGGAACTGACCTGCCGCCCCTCACCACCGACTGGGGACGTGGAAATCCCCGGAGGAGGCATTGCCATGACCTGGCCCCGCCGTACCCTGCTGCCCGCCGCAGCCCTCGTCCCGCTGCTCGCCGCCTGCGCGGCCCCCGCGGAGCAGGCCGCTCCCTCGGGGAAGTCCGCGCCGGGATTCCCGTACACCGTCTCCAACTGCGGTGTGAAGACGACGTTCCAGGCGCCGCCGAAGCGGGCCGTGACCATGAACCAGCACGTCACCGAGGTCATGCTCGCCCTCGGCCTGGAGAAGTCCCTGGCCGGCACCGCCTACCTGGACGACAAGATCCTGCCCGCGTACAAGAAGGCCTACGACGCGGTGCCGGTGCTCGCCAAGGAGTACCCCTCCAAGGAGGCCCTGCTCGCCGCCAACCCCGACTTCGTCTACGGGGGTTACGCCAGCGCCTTCGACGCGAAGGCGGGCCGCGGCCGGGACGACCTGAAGAAGTCGGGCATCGAGAGCCGCCTCAACATGGAGTACTGCCCCTCGGGCGCCTCCTCCCTCGCCGACCTGTACCAGGAGGTCGACGAGGTCGCCCGGACCTTCGGCGTCCCCGAGCGCGGCGCCGACTGGACCGCCGAGGCGAAGAAGACCGTCGCGGCGACCGAGAAGCGGCTCAAGGGGGTCGCCCCGGTGTCGGTCTTCGTCTACGACAGCGGCGACAAGACCGCGTTCACCGCCGGCGGCAAGGGCATCGGCAACGAGCTGATCACCCGGGCCGGCGGCCGCAACGTCTTCGCCGACCTGGACAAGACCTTCGGCGACGCGACCTGGGAGCAGGTCGTCGCCCGCAAGCCCGACGTGATCGTCATCTACGACTACGGCTCCACGACCGTCGAACAGAAGAAGAAGCGCCTCCTCGACGACCCCGCCCTCAAGGACGTCCCGGCGATCAAGAACAAGCGCTTCGCCGTCATGCCCCTCTCGGACGCGGTCCTCGGCGTCCGCGTCCCGGCCGCCGTCGACAAGCTCTCCGCCCAGCTCCACCCGAACCGGTGACGGCGGTGACGGGGCGGACGACGGCTCCGGCTCCTGAAACCTCGAAGGCGGCGCCCGACCGGGCCCGGCGCCCCCTCCCGTACGGGCTCGTCGTCGCCGGCCTCCTCGCGGCCCTCGCGGTCGCCGTCGTCGCCGGGGTCGCCCTCGGCTCCGTACGGATACCCGTGGGCCAGGTCGTCGAGATCCTCACCGGCCGCGCCGCCCCGTCCCCGCACCGCACGATCGTGCTCGACGTCCGGCTGCCGCGCGTGCTCCTCGGCGCGGTCGTCGGCGCCGGACTCGCCGTCGTCGGCGCCGTCCTGCAGGCCCTGGTCCGCAACCGGCTCGCCGACCCCTTCCTCCTCGGGATCTCCTCCGGCGCGTCCAGTGGGGCCGTCCTCGTCCTGGTCCTCGGCATCGGCGGCGGGGTGACCACCACCGTCGCCATGCCGGCCGGGGCCTTCGCGGGCGCCCTGCTCGCCCTCGTCCTGGTCTACGCCCTGGCCCGGCAAGGCTCCACGATGACCGGCGCCCGGCTCGTCCTCGCGGGCGTCGCCGTCTCCTACATCCTGTCGGCGCTGACCACCCTGCTCCTCGTCCTGTCTGCGCGGCCCGAGCACTTCCAGGAGGCGATGTTCTGGTCCCTCGGCGGCCTCGGCTCCGCCCGCTGGGACTCCCTCGCCCTGCCCGCGATCGTCGTCGCCCTCGGCACCGGACTCCTCGTCACCCTCGCCCGCCCGCTCGACCTGCTCCTCGTCGGCGAGGAGGGCGCGACCGCCCTCGGCCTGGACACCGCCCGCTTCCGCGCCGCCGTCTTCGTCCTCGCCTCGCTCGTCACCGCCGTCATGGTCTCCGTCAGCGGGGCCGTCGGCTTCGTCGGCCTGATGGTCCCGCACGCCGCCCGGATGGCCGTCGGCGCCCCGCACCGCCGCCTCCTGCCGGTCGCCGCGCTCGGCGGCGCGCTCGCCCTGATCCTGGCCGACCTCGCCGCCCGGACCGTCGCCTCACCCCAGGACATCCCCGTCGGCGTCCTCACCGCGCTCATCGGCGGCCCCTTCTTCCTCTGGCTCATGCGCCGCCGCGCGGAAGGGAGCCCGGTGTGACCATCGAGCTACGCGTCCAGGGAGTCTCGTACGAGACACGGCTGCACGACGCCGACCTCACCGCCCGCCCCGGCGAGACCATCGGACTCGTCGGCCCCAACGGCAGCGGCAAGTCCACCCTCCTGCGCTGCGTCTACGGCACCCTCACCCCCACCGCGGGCCGCGTCCTCCTCGACGGCGACGACCTGTCCACCCTCGGCCCCAAGGCACGCGCCCGCCGGATCGCCACCGTCCCGCAGGACGGCTCCACCGAATTCGAGCTGACCGTCCAGGAACTGGTCGCCCTCGGCCGCTCCCCGCACAAGCGCTTCTGGGAGGGCGACACGGCCGCCGACCGGACCCGCGCCGAGGCCGCCCTCGCCCGCGTCGGCATCGCCGAACTCGCCGACCGGCCCTACCCCACCCTTTCCGGCGGCGAACGCCAGCGCGCCCTCGTCGCCCGCGCCCTCGTCCAGGACCCGGCGCTCCTCGTCCTGGACGAGCCCACCAACCACCTCGACATCCGCTACCAGCTCGAAGTCCTCCGCCTCGTCCGCGACTTGGGCACCACCAACCTCCTCGCCCTGCACGACCTCAACCTCGCCGCCGCCTACTGCGACCGGCTGTACGTCCTGGAACGCGGCCGGGTCGTCGCCGAGGGCCCGCCCGCCGAGGTCCTCACCCCCGCCCTCCTTGCCACCGTCTACGGTGTGGAAGCCGAGGTCATCCCGCATCCGAGGACCGGCACACCGACCGTCGTCTACGTCCCCGGTCCGCCAGTCGAGCGCGAACCGTCCGCCATGTGAGATCACATTCCGGAACCCGGACCGGGAATCGATACGATGACCGCATGGTTTCCCACGACGTGAGCGAAGTGACGACGCCGGGCAGCGCGCTGCTCGTGGCGCGGCTGCACGTCGACCTGTGCCGTCTCGCCAGCGCGATGTGAGCGGGGGCGCTCGTACCGACCAGCGCCCCACGAAGCACCACCCCGCGCGGGGGCCCAGAGCCGCGCGCCTTTCACGCCACTCCCGACTCCCGAAAACAGGAGCCCACGCCATGGCCATCGAGGTCCGCATCCCGACCATCCTCCGCACCTACACCGACGGCGAGAAGGCCGTCGAAGGCAGCGGTGGGACGCTCGCCGAGCTCTTCGCCGACCTGGAGAAGCGCCACGCCGGAATCGAGGCCCGCATCGTGGACAAGGGCCAGCTGCGCCGCTTCGTCAACGTCTACCTCAACGACGAGGACGTCCGCTTCCTCGACGGCATCGACACCAAGCTGACCGACGGCGACAACGTCACGATCCTGCCGGCCGTGGCCGGCGGCATGGTCTGATCCACATGCGCTACGACTCCCCGCTCGCGGCGGTCGGCAACACGCCCCTGGTCCGCCTGCCCCGGCTCTCCCCGTCGGACGACGTCCGCATCTGGGCCAAGCTGGAGGACCGCAACCCCACCGGCTCGGTCAAGGACCGCCCCGCGCTCCACATGATCGAGCAGGCGGAGAAGGACGGCCGGCTCACCCCCGGCTGCACCATCCTCGAGCCGACCAGCGGCAACACCGGCATCTCGCTGGCGATGGCGGCCAAGCTCAAGGGCTACCGCATCGTCTGCGTCATGCCGGAGAACACCAGCGAGGAGCGGCGCCAGCTGCTCGCCATGTGGGGCGCCGAGATCATCTCGTCCCCGGCGGCGGGCGGGTCGAACACGGCGGTACGGGTCGCCAAGGAGATCGCGGCCGAGAACCCCACGTGGGTGATGCTCTACCAGTACGGCAACCCGGACAACGCGGGCGCGCACTACGCCACGACGGGCCCGGAGATCCTGACCGACCTCCCCTCCATCACCCACTTCGTGGCGGGCCTCGGCACCACCGGCACCCTCATGGGCGTCGGCCGCTACCTGCGCGAGCACAAGCCGGACGTCAAGATCGTCGCCGCCGAACCCCGGTACGACGACCTCGTCTACGGCCTGCGCAACCTCGACGAGGGCTTCGTCCCCGAGCTGTACGACGCCTCCGTCCTCACCACCCGCTTCTCGGTCGGCTCCGCCGACGCGGTCACCCGCACCCGGGAACTCCTCCAGCAGGAGGGCATCTTCGCCGGCGTCTCCACGGGCGCGGCGCTGCACGCGGCCATCGGCGTCGGCCAGAAGGCGCTGAAGGCCGGCGAGAGCGCCGACATCGCCTTCGTGGTCGCCGACGGCGGCTGGAAGTACCTGTCGACGGGCCTCTACACGGCGGCGACGACGGAAGAGGCGATCGAGACGGTCCAGGGCCAGCTCTGGGCGTGATGCCCCTGTCTCTCAGGACGCGGGCGTAATGCCCCTGTCTCTGAGGACGCGGGCGTGAAGCCCCTGTCCCTCAGGACGCCAGATGGCGGACCTGGTCCCACACGACCGGGTCCGCCGTCCCCACCTTGCGGCGGAACTCCCACACCGGGACCTCCCGCAGCTCATCGGTCTCCAGGAAGCTCGGCCGCCCCTGCGCGTCCCCCACGGACCCCGGCGGCAGCGCGATGACGCCCGGCCGCTCGTCGTGGTACTTGCTGGTGATCTTGGCGACGAGCGCGGAGTCCCCGCGCAGCGCGAGCACCAGACACGGCCGGTCCTTCGACCCGGGCCCGTCCTCGTAGGGCACGTCCGCCCACCAGATCTCGCCCGCCCGGGGGAGCCGCGCCGGCGCCTTCCCGGGAGCTCCGCCGGGGGCCTTACGGGGCGTTTTCGGCCGTACGGGTGGACGCCCGGAGGGCCGCGCCGGCGGGCGCGTCCGGCCACCGGGCCGCCGCGCCGACCGCTTCCGGCCGTCCGCCAGCGCCACGACCAGCGCGATCACCACGACCGCGACGAGCGCCGGCCACCAGGACGTGTCCATACCCCAAGACGTTACCGGCCGCCCGTACCCGTCGCTCTCCCGCCCCAGGTCCATCCGAACCGGTGACAGAGCCCGTGAGTTCGCCCACAACGGGCCGCCGCGGAGGAGCGACGAGCGGAGTCGCGCCTTACGCTCGACGCATCGCACGACCTCCCCCGCCGCTCTCCGCCCTCGGAGGTTCACGCTCCATGAAGCTCACCGTCGTCGGCTGCTCCGGGTCGTTCCCGTCCGCGGACTCGGCCTGTTCGAGCTACCTCGTAGAGGCCGACGGCTTCCGGCTGCTCCTCGACATGGGCAACGGCGCCCTGGGCGAGCTGCAGCGCCACATCGGTCTGTACGACCTCGACGCCATCTTCCTCAGCCACCTGCACGCCGACCACTGCATCGACATGTGCGGCTACTTCGTCGCGCGCTACTACCGCCACGAGGGCGGGCGCTGCGACGCGATCCCGGTCTACGCCCCGGAGGGCGCCGAGCAGCGCCTGACCACGGCGTACGCCGACACCCCCTCGGACAAGTCGATGAGCGAGGTCTTCGACTTCCGCACCCTGAAGTCCGGCTCCTTCGAGATCGGCCCGTTCTCCGTCCGTACGGAGAAGGTGTGCCACCCGGTGGAGGCGTACGGCATCAGGATCGAACACGGCGGCCGCTCACTGACGTACTCCGGCGACACGGGAGCCTGCGAGGCCCTGCACGAACTCGCGGAGGGCACGGACCTCTTCCTCTGCGAGGCGTCCTTCACGCACGGCAAGGAGGACATCCCGGCCCTCCACCTCAACGGCCGCGAGGCGGGCGCGGAGGCGACCCGCTCCTCGGCGGGCCGCCTGGTCCTCACCCACATCCCGCCGTGGACCGACGGCGAGCAGAACCTGGCGGACGCCCGCGCGGTCTACGACGGCCCGTCGGAGCTGGCGTACGCGGGCGCGGTGTACGAGGTCTGAGCCGCCGCGGTGGCGCGCGTACGGGAAGGGCCCCGGAACCTGGTCGGTTCCGGGGCCCTTCCGTCGTACGGGGCGAGGCTCACGCCTTGGTGAGGTCCTCGAGCTCCTCGTCGGACTCGCGGCCCGGGGTGGGGAGGTTGAACTTGGTGATCGCGAAGCGGAAGACCACGTAGTAGATCGCCGCGAAGACGAGGCCGATCGGGATGATCATCCAGGGCTTGGTCGCGAGGTTCCAGTTCAGCAGGTAGTCGATGCCGCCCGCGGAGAAGGTGAAGCCCGCGTGGACACCGAGGGCCCAGGTGACGGCCATCGAGATGGCGGTCAGGACCGCGTGGATCACGTACAGCACCGGGGCGATGAACATGAAGGTGAACTCGATCGGCTCCGTGATGCCGGTGACGAAGGAGGTCAGCGCGAGCGAGACCATCATGCCCATCACGGCCTTGCGGCGCTCGGGGCGAGCGGCGTGGGCGATGGCGATCGCGGCGGCCGGGAGGCCGAACATCATGATCGGGAAGAAGCCCGACATGAAGATTCCGGCGCTCGGGTCACCGGCGAAGAAGCGGTTCAGGTCGCCGTGGACGACCTCGCCGGCCGCGTTGGTGAAGTCGCCGATCTGGAACCAGGACACGGTGTTCACGAACTGGTGCATGCCGACCGGGATCAGCGCGCGGTTGATGAGGCCGAAGAGGCCGGCGCCACCGGCGCCGAGGCCGGTCATCCACTCGCCGAAGCTGGAGATGCCGTTGCCGATGGGCTCCCAGACCAGACCGAAGACGACACCGACGAGGGTGCCGACGAAGGCCATGATGATCGGGACGAGACGGCGGCCGTTGAAGAAGCCGAGCCAGTCGACCAGCTTGGTGCGGTGGAACTTCTGCCACAGGACCGCGGAGATCAGACCCATCAGGATGCCGCCGAGGACACCCGGGTTGTTGTACGTCGCGGCGACGTCGACACCCTTGTTGGCGGTGGTGTTGACCACGGCCTCGGTGACCGGGAACGCCTTGAGGACGTTCTGGTAGACCAGGAAGCCGACGAGGGCGGCCAGGGCGGTCGAGCCGTCGGCCTTCTTGGCGAAGCCGATGGCCACGCCTATGCAGAACAGCAGGGGCAGGTTGGCGAAGACTGCGTCACCGGCCGTGGCGAACACGGAGGCGACCTTGTCCCATCCGAGGCCGTCCTTGCCGAAGACGTCGGGCTGGCCGAGACGGAGCAAGATACCCGCGGCCGGCAGCACGGCGATCGGCAGCTGCAGGCTGCGACCGACCTTCTGCAGGCCCTGGAACAGGCCGGATCCGCGCTTCTTCGCGGGAGCGGCGGCCTGGGCGGTGGCCGTACTCATCAACTTCCTCCAGTAAGGCAAGGCGCCGCCAGAGGACAGTGAAAAGGGGGTGACGGCGGCGTCTCGTGGAACGCGGTGGTCTGGACCGCGTGGTCTACACCAATGAGTGGTGTAGACCAGTTGTAGCACGTGAGACTTAGATAAGGAACCTGCGAATTCTGTGTGGTTGCGGGGTAGCGGGGCGTGAACGGCGAAAGGCCCCCGGACCATGAGGTCCGAGGGCCTTTCGGGGTTCTCCGAAGGGGGCGAAAGCCCCGAATCGCGGCGGGCGGCTAGGCCTTGGTCACGTCCTGGTCCATCTGCTCCGCCACCTCTTCCGGCTCGCGGCCCGGCGTCGGCAGGTTGAACTTGGTGATCGCGAACCGGAAGATCACGTAGTACACGACGGCGAAGCCGAGGCCGATCGGAATGATCAGCCAGGGTTTGGTCGCCAGGTTCCAGTTGATGACGTAGTCGATCAGACCCGCCGAGAAGCTGAAGCCGTCCTTCACGCCGAGCGCCCACGTCACGGCCATCGACACACCCGTGAGGACGGCGTGGATCGCGTACAGGACCGGGGCGATGAAGAGGAACGAGTACTCGATCGGCTCGGTGATACCGGTGACGAACGAGGTCAGGGCGACCGACAGCATCAGACCGCCGACCTCCTTGCGGCGGTTCGGCCGCGCGCAGTGGGTGATCGCCAGGGCCGCCGCAGGCAGGGCGAACATCATGATCGGGAAGAAGCCCGTCAGGAACTGACCGGCCTCCGGGTCCCCCGCGAGGAACATCGGGATGTCGCCGTGGACCGTCGTACCGTCCGGCCTGGTGTACGTGCCGAACTGGAACCAGATGGGCACGTTCAGGAACTGGTGCAGGCCGATCACGAGCAGCGCGCGGTTGGCGACACCGAAGATGCCCGAACCCCAGGCGCCCAGGCCCACCAGCCAGTCGCTGAAGTTCTCCAGGCCGTCGCCGATCGGCGGCCAGACCCACAGACACAGGGACGCGAAGGCGATCGCGACGAAGGTCATGATGATCGGCACGAGGCGGCGGCCGTTGAAGAAGCCCAGCCAGTCCACCAGCCGCACCCGGTGGTAACGCTGCCAGAACCAGGCCGCGAGCAGACCGATGACGATGCCGCCGAAGACGCCCGGGTTCTGGTACGTGTACCCGCTGAACGCCTGCTCGGGCGCCAGGCAACCGCCGTTGATGTCCGCCGTGCCCGGCGGGCAGTCCTCGGGGAACTGGCGCAGCACGTTGTAGTAGACGAGGAAGCCGACGGTCGCCGCGAGCGCCGTCGAGCCGTCCGCCTTCTTCGCGAGCCCGATCGCCACGCCGATGCAGAACAGCAGGGGCAGGCCCAGGTTGCCGTCGAGCAGGGCGCCGCCGGCGCCCGCCATCACCTTGGCCACGTTGTCCCAGCCGAGGCCGTCGGCGCCGAAGACGTCGGGCTGGCCGAGACGGTTCAGGATGCCGGCCGCCGGCAGTACGGCGATGGGGAGCTGGAGGCTCCGTCCCATCTTCTGCAGCCCTTGGAAGAGGCCGCCCCACATCGACTTCTTCGGCGCGGCGGCCGCGCTGTCCGTACTCATCGGCGTCCTCCCTGGCCCGGAACGATCCGGGCCCGAATCGCGTTGCACACTGGTGTAGACCAGTTGCGATAGGCTCCCGGAGCCCCCTGGGGGCAGGCTGCCGGTGATCGTCATCATTCGGCAGAACGAGGGCACGCGCTCGCGAAGTTGGGCCAACCGTGCGTTACCGTGACAAAGCGGACCGACGGTGCGCCGAGACTCACGTTCTTCGAACAGGAACGGACAGGGAGAAAGACATGGCCAGCAAGGCTGAGAAGATCGTCGCCGGCCTCGGCGGCATCGACAACATCGAAGAGGTCGAGGGCTGCATCACCCGCCTCCGCACCGAGGTCGTCGACCCGAGCCTCGTCGACGAGGCCGCGCTCAAGGCCGCCGGCGCGCACGGCGTCGTCAAGATGGGCACCGCGATCCAGGTCGTCATCGGCACGGACGCCGACCCGATCGCCGCCGACATCGAAGACATGATGTGAGCGACGACTGACGCACGCTCGACTCACCGCTGAGTCACCCCGACGGGGGCCCGGTCCGACAGGGGACCGGGCCTTCGTCGTGCGGGGGGAGGGCGGGGCGCCGGGGCTGGGTCGTGCGGGGCGCCGGGGCTGGGTCGTGCGGGGCGCCGATGGCACCACGACGGGGGACCAGGCGGCTACTCCGAGGGGACCAGGCCCCCCTCCCCGGCGGCTAGGCTCGTGACATGTCTCGTATCGACGGCCGTACCCCCGAACAGCTCCGCCCCGTCACCATCGAACGCGGATGGAGCAAGCACGCCGAGGGCTCCGTCCTCATCTCCTTCGGCGACACCAAGGTCTTCTGCACCGCCTCCGTCACCGAAGGCGTCCCGCGCTGGCGCAAGGGCAGCGGCGAGGGCTGGGTCACCGGCGAGTACTCGATGCTCCCGCGCGCCACCAACACCCGCGGCGACCGCGAGTCCGTCCGCGGCAAGATCGGCGGCCGCACGCACGAGATCTCCCGCCTCATCGGCCGCTCTCTGCGCGCGGTCATCGACTACAAGGCCCTCGGCGAGAACACGATCGTCCTCGACTGCGACGTCCTCCAGGCCGACGGCGGCACCCGCACCGCAGCCATCACGGGCGCGTACGTCGCCCTCGCGGACGCGGTCGCCTGGGCCCAGACGAAGAAGCTGGTGAAGGCCGGCCGCAAGCCGCTCACCGGCACGGTCGCCGCCGTCTCCGTCGGCATCGTCGACGGCACCCCGCTCCTCGACCTCTGCTACGAGGAGGACGTCCGCGCCGACACCGACATGAACGTCGTCTGCACCGGCGACGGCCGCTTCGTCGAGGTCCAGGGCACCGCCGAGGCCGAGCCCTTCGACCGCAAGGAGCTCAACGCCCTCCTCGACCTCGCGTCCGGCGGCTGCGCCGACCTCGCCGAGATCCAGCGCAAGGCGCTCGAAGGAACTCTGTAGCCCGCTACGGCGTCCTCATGGACGGGCGCACGGCAAGGACCGTGCGCCCGTTGCCGTGCGGGTACCCGTATCCGCCTGTATCCGCCTGTATCCGTACGTGTTTCCATCTCTGGGGAGGACCCGTCTTGAAGCGCCGTCTTGCAATCGCCGTGGCCTCGGCAGCCGTACTCGCCAGCACCACCCTCGTCGGCTGCGGAGCACTCGACAAGGCGATGGACTGCGTCGCGACCGCCGACGCGATAGCCACCAGCGTCGACAAGCTCTCGCAGGCCGTCTCCAACGCCTCCAACGACCCGACGCAGCTCAACGAGGCCCTGAACGAGATCTCCACGGAGCTCGGCAACCTCAAGGACACGACGGACAACGCCGACCTGTCCAAGGCCGTCGACGACCTCACCAAGGGCGTCGAAGAGGTGAAGACCGCCGTCAACAACGGCGACACGACCCCGGACATCAAGCCGATCACGGACGCGGCCACGGAGATCGGCAAGGTCTGCACCCCGGGATAATCGGGAGCATGACCCGTCTGATCCTCGCCACCCGCAACGCCGGGAAGATCACCGAACTCCACGCGATCCTCGCCGACGCAGGCCTCCCTCACGAGCTCGTCGGCGCGGACGCGTACCCGGAGGTCCCCGACACCAAGGAGACCGGCGTCACCTTCGCCGAGAACGCCCTCCTCAAAGCCCACGCCCTCGCGCAGGCCACCGGCCTGCCGGCGGTCGCCGACGACTCCGGCCTCTGCGTCGACGTCCTCGGCGGCGCCCCCGGCATCTTCTCCGCCCGCTGGTCCGGCACCCACGGCGACGACCGCGCCAACCTGGAGCTGCTCCTGGCCCAGATCGCCGACATCGACGCCGCCCACCGAGGCGCCCACTTCGCCTGCGCGGCAGCCCTGGCCCTCCCGGACGGCACGGAACGCGTCGTCGAGGGCCGCATGCGCGGCGTACTCCGCCACACCCCGATGGGCACGAACGGCTTCGGCTACGACCCGATCCTCCAGCCGGAGGGCTACGACGTGACCTGCGCCGAACTGACCCCGGAACAGAAGAACGCGATCAGCCACCGAGGCAAGGCGTTCCGGGCGCTGGTACCGGTGGTACGGGAGCTGCTGGGCTGAGCATGGCCGTGGCCTGCGAATCGAACCTTCGATTCGCAGGCCACGATAGGTGCGGCCGGAGGGATTCGAACCCTCACGGGATTTCTCCCACTGGGACCTAAACCCAGCGTGACTGCCAGTTCCACCACGGCCGCTAGCCGCCTGCCCATGTTAGCGGGCAGGCGGCTTTGCGGAGTGGGGTGGCTAGCGAGAAGTGCGGTGTCTGCCTCCCCTGCACCAAGTGTCGGTGATTGCATGGCAATTGGGGCAGAGCAGCCGCAGGTTATCGGCGCGGTCGTCGCTCCAGTCGCCGTTGATGTGGTCGATTTCGAGCGTCATGGGCATTCCGAGCCACGCGGAACCGGTGCCGCACCTTGCGCACTGCTCCGGCACCCCGATCTCGGAGAGGGCGCGGCGCAGGTGAGCGGTCTTGGTCCGGTGCTTGCCGTCGTGCTTCACCAGCAGATCCGCTGCCTTCCGTGGTGGATTGGTGCCGGGCCGACCGCGCTGATGGCTCTGTCCGAGGAAATGTGCCGTTGAGAGTCGATCCTCGACGATCCACTGCTTGAGGAGCGCCGTCTGGCTTGAGTTCCCCGGCCTTCCCAGGTGCCGCAGCGTTCCGGCGAGGGAAACGGATGCGGCCACGGCTTTGGCCAGTTCTGCGGCTGACGGCCGCGCCCCGCCTCTGCGGTAGCCACGGCGGTCGAGGTGCGAGACGTCGATGCCGTAGTGCTCGAACCGGCGCCACAGGTACTGGCGCAGGCGCCCGTACGGTTCGGTTCCGAAGAAGGCGATGACCTCCTCGATGTTCCTGCACGTCGCGGCCGCCTCGACCAAGCGCTCCCGCGTGTAGCGGAGCCTCTCGTTCATGAGCGACGGCCCTTTCCTCGGCCACGGTAGGTATCCGTTGTCGAGTGACAGTTGGGGCAGAGGAACCGTAGGTTCTCGATCCGGTTGTCGCGCCAGTTGCCGTCGATGTGATCAACCTCGAGGGGGAGCGGACAGCCCAGCCAGGTCGGTTCGCTGCCGCAGAGTGCGCAGCGCTCATCCATCCCGGCCTCGCACATGGCTCGTTTCAGACGCTCCTTGGGCGTGCGCGTGACCTGTGTCGCTGTGCCATCCACGAGAACCTCGGCTGTGGTGCGCCGGCGATGGTTGTCCCGCATCGCCTTGGTGCGTACCAGTGGTGTGAAGTGGGACGTGTCGATCCCGTACGCCTTGATGCGGCGGCTGATGTTCGTGTGGTGACCGCCGACCACCTCAAGCCCCAGGCGCCGCAGCACCTCGCACACGCTCGTCGACACCGCCACAATCGGCTCAAGCACCTCCCGCGTCCACTTCGCTCCCTCCCGCTCGAAGTGCGACGTATCCACCCCCAGCTTCCTCATCCGGTCCCGCACATACCTCCGCGTCCCGCTCCTCGGATCCACCCCCAGCTTCCCCAGCGCCTCCGACAGCGTCCTCGACGTGCCCGCCGCCTCCGCGAGCCGTTCCTTCGTGTACGGACTTTCCGGCATCCCCAGCACCCCTCCGCCCCGGCCACCTGTTCGTGGTCTCGTACGGAGTAACGAGCCGAATATCGGACGGTCACCCAGTCATTCGTCCGAAATGCGGAACGGCCCGCGCCGCTTCGGCGAGAAGCGTGCGGGCCGTTCCGTGGGGCGCGGGTGTCAGATCCCCAGGTCCTTGATGATCTTGGCGACGTGGCCGGTCGCCTTCACGTTGTACAGCGCGCGTTCGACCTTGCCGTCCTCGTCGACGACGATCGTCGAGCGGATCACGCCCGTCACCGTCTTGCCGTACAGCTTCTTCTCGCCGAACGCGCCGTACGCCTCCAGCGTCTCCTTCGACGGGTCGCCGACCAGCGTCACCTTCAGGTGCTCCTGCTCGCGGAACTTCGCCAGCTTCTCCGGCTTGTCCGGCGACACGCCGATGACGTCGTAGCCCGCGCCCGCCAGCAGCTCCAGGTTGTCCGTGAAGTCGCAGGCCTGCTTCGTGCAGCCGGGGGTGAGCGCCGCCGGGTAGAAGTAGACGATGACCTTGCGGCCCTTGTGGTCCGCGAGCGAGATCTCGTTGCCGTCGGCGTCGGGCAGGGTGAAGGCGGGGGCGGTGTCGCCGGGCTGAAGTCGCTCGCTCATGGCTCTCCTCGGGGTGTCTGGGCGTACACACCCGAGCCTAATGGGGGCCAGAGACAGACCACGGACCGAGAAACTGAGAGACTGTCCGTCAAGGACCGATGACGACTACGGAGGCAGCGCGGTGTCGGACGCCAGGACCCCTGCGCAGATCGAGGCGGACATCGTCCGCCGGCGCGACCAGCTCGCCGAGACTCTCGACGAGATCGGCATTCGGATGCATCCGAAGACGATCGTCGGTGATGCCAAGGCCCGGGTCGCCTCGACTGTGGACCACACCGCCGGACGCGCGTTCGCCGCCGTCAACCGGACCGTGTCGGACGTGAAGGCCCGCTTCACGCACGAGGACGGCGCGCCGCGCCTGGAGCGGGTGGTTCCGGTGGCGCTCGTCGCCGTCGCCCTCGTCGGGCTGCTCGCGGTCTCGGCCCGTAAGCGCGGGGCGTGACCCCTCCCGGGCCACGGCGACACGCCCGGCCAGGTAGGTTCTGACCGTGAGCGAGAACACCGACGACAAGCTGCCCATCCGGATGCTCCACGACCGTGTCCTTGTCCGGACCGACTCTCCCGAGGGCGAGCGGCGCTCGGGCGGGGGCATCCTGATCCCCGCGACGGCCGCCGTCGGGCGCCGGCTGGCCTGGGCCGAGGTCGTCGCGGTCGGCCAGAACGTGCGTACGGTCGAGACGGGTGACCGGGTGCTGTACGACCCCGAGGACCGCGCCGAGGTCGAGGTGCGGGGCGTGGCGTACGTACTGATGCGGGAGCGGGACCTGCACGCGGTGGCCGCGGACCGGTTCGAGGGGTCCAAGGACACCACCGGGTTGTACCTGTAGGGCATCTGTAGGACCACATGCTTTTCGGCCTGGTGACCGGTGTCACCAGGCCTTTTATCTGTTCTTTGCTACTCTGGACA
Organism: Streptomyces sp. NPDC026092; assembly: GCF_040638605.1. Taxonomy (NCBI): domain Bacteria; kingdom Bacillati; phylum Actinomycetota; class Actinomycetes; order Kitasatosporales; family Streptomycetaceae; genus Streptomyces; species Streptomyces sp. NPDC026092. Next base: position 122,458 of record NZ_JBEZYN010000012.1, on the reverse strand, counting down.
CACCCGACGAGACGCGCCGTACCGGGCTTCACGCAAAGACGACGCACCCCTGTTGATCCGTCTCGCGGAGGTGTTCGTCGTCATGGCCTGGGTTCTTCTCATCGTCGCCGGTCTGCTCGAAGTCGGCTGGTCCATCGGCATGAAGTACACGGACGGTTTCACCCGTCTCTGGCCGAGCGTCTTCACCGGCGCCGGGATCGTCGCCTCGATGGTGCTGCTCTCGCACGCTGCCAAGACCCTGCCGATCGGTACCGCCTACGGCGTCTGGGTCGGCATCGGTGCGGCCGGTGCGGCGGTGCTCGGCATGGTGGTGCTCGGCGAGCCGGCGACCGCCGCCCGGATCTTCTTCGTCTGTCTGCTGCTTGTGGCCGTGGTCGGCCTGAAGGCGACCTCGGGTCACTGACGCGGCGGTACGACGCCCTCCGGCGCCCGCCCCGGCCCGCCGCGCGGGCGCTCCGGGCCGGCTTGGGCCGTGTCCTCCTGGACGTCACCGGTACCGGTCCTGGCCCCTTCGTCCCCTTCCCCTTCCCTTTCCCCCTCCCCCTCCGTCGGCAGCTCCGGCTGCGCGGGGTCGAGGGGGTCGAAGGGTGCCGTCCACTCCTCCATGCCCGCGCCCACCTGGAGGTCGAACTCCTGGGGCGCCGTGCCCGCGAGCGCGTCCCGGGTGAACTGGGCCCAGATCTCCGCGGGCGCCCCGCCCCCGTTGATGCGGGGCAGCCCGAGCGCGCCGTACAGCGGCTTCTGCTCTCCCGTCTGCGGGTCCTGGCCCATCATCGTGACGACCGTCGCGAGGTCCGGGGTGTAGCCGGCGAACCAGGCGGCCTTGTCGTCCTCGGCCGTGCCCGTCTTGCCCGCCGCCGGCCGCCCGGCGGCGAGCGCGGCCGTTCCCGTACCGCTCTCCACGACGCTCCGCAGTACCGCCGTCGTCCCGTCGGCGGCCTCCCTGCTCACGGCCTGCCGGCCCTCGGACGTCGGCAGGCCGAGTGCTTCGCCGTCCTTGGTGACCTGCTCGACGAGGGTGTACGTGCCGTGGCGGCCGTGGTTGGCGAGGGTGGCGTACGCCTCGGCCATGTCGAGGACGCTCGCGGTGGCCGGGCCGAGGGCGATGGAGGGGGAGGAGTTGAGGTCGGGGGTCCGGGCGGGCAGGCCGAGGGCGACGGCGGTCTCCTTGACCTTCGCGGGGCCGACGTCGACGGCCATCTGCGCGTACACCGCGTTGACCGAACTGTCGGTGGCGGCCCGGACGGTGATGTCGCCGTAGGAGTGGTCGTCCTCGTTGGCGGGGGCGTAGAAGGCGCCGGTCCAGCCCTGGACGGGGCGCTTGTCGGTGCCGTCGTAGTACGTGTTGGGGGTGATGGGCTCGCCGTTCTGGGTGAGCGAGGCGTGCTGGAGGGCGGCGGCGAGGACGAAGGGCTTGAAGGTGGAGCCGACCTGGTAGTCGCGGCGGGTGGCGTTGTTGACGTACTGCTTGGTGTAGTCGATGCCGCCGTAGAGGGCGACGACGCGGCCGCTCGCGGGGTCGATGGCCGCGCCGCCGACCCGTACGTACCGGTCGGTGGGGTTCTGGGCCGGGTCGAGCCGGGACATGACCTGGGCGTCGACGGCGGCGACGAAGGCGTCCTGCTTCTCCTTCTCCAGGGTGGTGGTGATGCGGAAGCCGCCGCCGGCGAGGGTCTTCTCGTCGATGACGCCGTGGCCGGTGAGGTAGTCCTCGACGGCCTGGACGAGGTAGCCGCGCTGGCCGGAGAGGCCGGTGGCGGGGCGGGCGGTCTGCGGTGTCGGGAAGGTGGCGGCGGCCCGGTCGCTGCGGGAGAGCCAGCGCTCCTTGACCATGCCGTCCAGGACGTAGTGCCAGCGGGCGAGGGCCTTGGTCCGGTTCTCGGGGTGGGTCGCGACGTCGTAGGCGCTGGGGGCCTTGAGGAGCGAGGCGAGGTACGCGCCTTCGGCGGTGTCGAGGTCGGTGGCGTCCTTGCCGTAGTAGGCGCGGGCGGCGGCCTGGATGCCGTAGGCGTTGCGGCCGAAGTAACTGGTGTTCAGATAGCCCTCGAAGATCTGGTCCTTGCTCTTCTCGCGGTTGAGTTTGATCGCGATGAAGAACTCCTTCACCTTGCGGGTGACGGTCTGTTCCTGGCCCAGGTAGTAGTTCTTGACGTACTGCTGGGTGAGGGTGGAGCCGGACTGGCGGCCCTTGCCGGTGAGGGTGTTCCAGGCGGCGCGGACCATGGCCTTGGGGTCGACGGCGCGGGCGGAGCGGAAGTCGCGGTCCTCGGCGGCGAGTACGGCGTGCCGGACGGTGAGGGGGACCTGGGCGAGGCGGACGTTCTCGCGGTTGACCTCGCCGTCGCGGGCGATGGGGCTGCCGTCCCGGTAGAGGTACACGTTGGACTGGGCGGTCGCGGCGGCGTTGGCGGGCGGGATCTCGACGAACAGGTAGCCGGCGACGAAGCTGCCGGCGCCCAGCAGGACGGCGAGGAGGAACGTGCCGGCGACGGCCCGCAGGAAGCGCACGGGTCGTGAGCGGCGCGGACGACGGGGAGGCGGGGGGACGGTGGGGTCCCTGGGCGCCCAGCCGGGTCGGTGGGGACGATCGGGCTGGTCGTCGCTCATGTCTGGAGCTCCCGTACCGGATGAAGGAGGCATGGCCTCCCCATAGTGCACGTATCGGTGCAAATCGTCGGTAATCCTACGTAATACGCAGCGAAAAAGTACTCGCGGTGGCGGAGTGCGGCCCGCTAGGGTCGTGCGCTTCCGTGGATCTACGTGGAGGGCGGCCCGGGCATGCTGCGGCTGTACGCGACGGTGGCCGCGGGTGGGTTCCGGCGCCATGCGACCTACCGGATGGCCACGGCGGCGGGGGTGTTCACCAACACCGTCTTCGGCCTGGTCCTGTCGTACACCTACATCGCCCTCTGGGACGAGCGTCCCCAGTTGGGTGGCTACGACATGGCGGACGCGCTCGCCTATGTGTGGATCGGCCAGGGGCTGATCGCGGTCTGCGGGCTGATGGGCGGCGGGTTCGAGGAGGAGCTGATCGAGCGCATCCGTACGGGTGACATCGCCGTCGATCTCTACCGCCCGGCGGACCTCCAGGCCTGGTGGTTCTCGGCCAACGCGGGCCGGTCCGCGTACCAGTTGCTCGCGCGCGGGGCGGTGCCGATGGTGGTCGGGGCGTTCGTCTTCGACTTCCGGCTGCCGGAGCGGCCGGCGACGTGGCTCGCGTTCGTGCTGGCCGTCGCGCTGGGCTCGGTCGTCAGCTTCGCGATCTGGTACCTGGTCGCGATGTCCGCGTTCTGGCTGATGGACGGTCAGGGGGTGGTGCAGGTGGCGTGGCTGGGCGGGCTCTTCTTCTCGGGGATGCTGCTGCCGCTGAACGTCTTCCCGGGCGTGCTGGGGGAGGTGGCGCGGGTGCTGCCGTGGGCGTCGATGCTGCAGATCCCGGCGGACGTGTACCTGGAGAAGTACGAGGGGTGGGGGCTGGTGGGCGCGTACGGCTTTCAGCTGGCGTGGGCGGCGGTGCTGCTGGCGGCGGGCCGCCTCGCGCAGTCGCTGGCGACGCGGAAGGTGGTGGTGCAGGGTGGCTGACTCGCGTGGTGGCCCCGCCGCCCCGCCGGCGGAGGCCTGGCGTACGTACCGGATGGTCGCGGGAACGGAGGCCTGGCGTACGTACCGGATGGTCGCCGGCATGTGGATCCGGTCGACGATGACGTACCGCGCCTCCTTCGCCCTGACCCTGTTCACCTCCTTCACGGTCACGTTCTTCGACTTCGTCGTGATCCTGCTGATGTTCGGTCAGGTGGAGGGGCTCGGCGGCTTCTCGTTCGCGGAGATCGCGTTCCTGTACGGGACGACCAGCACGTCCTTCGGCATCGCGGACCTGACGATGGGCTCGCTGCAGCGGATGGGCAGGCGGGTGCGGGACGGCTCGCTGGACATGTTCCTGCTGCGTCCGGCGCCGGTGCTGGCGCAGGTGGCGGCGGACAAGTTCGCGCTGCGACGCCTTGGCCGGGTGGCTCAGGGCGTCTTCGTACTGGTCTGGGCGCTGTGCATCGTCGACGTGGAGTGGACGGCGACGAAGGTGCTGCTCCTGCCGGTGACGGTGGTGAGCGGCGCGGTGATCTTCTCGGCGGTGATGGTGGTGGGCGCGTCCGCGCTGTTCTGGGCGCAGGACGCGGCGGAGGTGACGAACGCGTTCACGTACGGCGGGAACACGCTGCTCCAGTACCCGCCGTCGATCTTCGCGCAGGAGCTGGTGCGGGGTGTCGTGTACGTCGTACCGCTGGCGTTCGTGAACTGGCTGCCGGCGCTGTACGTCCTGGGGCGGGAGACGCCGGCGGGGGTGCCGGGGTGGCTGGCGTTCGCGTCGCCGCTGGTGGCGGTGGGCTGCTGCGGGCTGGCGGGCCTGGCGTGGCGGTCGGGCCTGCGCGCGTACCGAAGCACAGGAAGCTGACGGAGGGTGGACTCGGGGCGATGACGTTCATCGAACTGGAGCAGGTGGAGAAGGTCTTCTCGGTACGCCGGAAGACGGGGCTGCTGCGCCGGGAGAGGCGTGAGGTGCGGGCGGTCGACGGGATCAGCTTCGGCGTGGCGCGGGGCGAGATGGTCGGCTACATCGGCCCGAACGGCGCGGGGAAGTCGACGACGATCAAGATGCTGACGGGCATCCTCACGCCGAGCGGGGGCCGGCTGCGGGTCGCGGGGATCGACCCCTCGCGGGAGCGGACGCGGCTCGCGCAGCGGATCGGGGTGGTGTTCGGGCAGCGGACGACGCTCTGGTGGGACCTGCCGCTGAGGGACTCGTACCGGCTTGTGCACCGGATGTACCGCATCCCGGACGACCGCTTCGCGGCGAACCTGGCGCGCTGCGTGGACCTCCTGGACCTGGGCGACCTGCTCGACGTACCCGTCCGTCAGCTGTCCCTCGGCCAGCGGATGCGGGGCGACATCGCGGCGGCGCTGCTGCACGACCCGGAGGTGCTGTACCTGGACGAGCCGACGATCGGCCTCGATGTGGTGTCGAAGGCGCGGGTACGGGAGTTCCTGCGCGAGCTGAACGCGGAGCGGGGCACGACGGTCCTGCTGACGACCCACGACCTGACGGACATCGAGCAGCTGTGCCGCCGGGTGATGGTGATCGACCACGGCCGCCTGATGTACGACGGGGAGCTGGCGGGCCTGCACGAGGCGGGCGCGAGCGAGCGGATGCTGATCGTGGACCTGGAGCGGGAGCTGGCACCGATCGACCTGCCGGGGGCGCGTTTCGTCCGGGCGGAGGGCCCGAGGCAGTGGCTGGCGTTCCCGGCGTCCTCGTCGGCGGCGCCGCTGGTGGCGGCGGTGGCGGAGCGGTTCCCGCTGGTGGATCTGTCGGTGCGGGAGCCCGACATCGAGACGGTGATCGCGAAGATGTACGGGGAACGGGAACTTGAGGTGCGTCCGGAAAGTCGTTGATGTAGGGAGGTGGGGTGATGAGCGAGACGAGGAGCGGGTCGCCGGGCGAGCTGCCGGGGGGTGGACCTCCAGGTGAGCCACGCCGTCGGCCGCCGTTGGTGGCGTTCTCGTACACGGCGGCGGACGCGGAGCGTCACCGCGGGGTACGCCGCATGAAGACGCTGGCGACGGGCCTGCTGGTCCTCGTGGCGGTGATCTACGCCCTGGCGACCTGGGCCGAGCACGCGGGCTGGGGGGCCTGGACCGGCTATGTGGCGGCCGCGGCGGAGGCCGGCATGGTGGGCGCGCTGGCGGACTGGTTCGCGGTGACGGCCCTGTTCCGGCGGCCGCTGGGCCTGCCGATCCCGCACACGGCGATCATCCCGACGAAGAAGGACCAGCTGGGAGCGACGCTGGGCTCGTTCGTGGGCGAGAACTTCCTGTCTCCGGATGTCGTACGGGGCCGACTGGCGGCGCTGGGCATCGCGGGCCGGCTGGGGGCGTGGCTGTCGGAACCGGACCACGCGGACAGGGTGACGCGCGAACTGGCCACCGCCCTCCGCGGCGCCCTGACGGTCCTGCGGGACTCGGACATCCAGGCGGTGGTCGGCGAGGCGATCACGCGGCGGGCGGAGGCGGCGGAGATCGCGCCGGGGATCGGCAAGACGCTGGAGAAGGTCGTCGCGGACGGGGCGCACCACAGAGCGGTCGACCTGATCTGCGCGCGGGCGCACGACTGGCTGGTGTTCCACGCGGACTCGGTGATGGACGCGGTCCAGGGCGGGGCTCCGGGCTGGACGCCGCGGTTCGTGGACCGGAAGGTCGGGGAGCGGGTCTACAAGGAGCTGCTGCGTTTCGTCACGGAGATGCGGGACATGCCCTCGCACCCGGCGCGCGACGCGATCGACCGCTTCCTGACGGACTTCGCGGCGGACCTCCAGGGCGACACGGAGACGCGGGCGCGGGTGGAACGCCTCAAGGCGGACCTGCTGGCGCGCCCGGAGGTCCAGGACATCATCGCCTCGGCGTGGGCGTCGGTACGCGGCATGATCATCGCGGCGGCGGAGGACGACCGCAGCCAGCTCCGCCTGCGCGCGCGGGCGTCCCTGATCTCCCTGGGCGGCCGCCTGGTGACGGACGGCCGCCTGCAGGCGAAGGTCGAGGGCTGGGCGGAGGACGCGGCGGCGTACGTGGTCACGACGTACCGGGACGAGATCACGTCCCTCATCAGCGACACGGTGGCGGGCTGGGACGCGACGCAGACGTCGAAGAAGATCGAGGCCAACATCGGCCGAGACCTCCAGTTCATCCGCATCAACGGCACGGTGGTGGGCGCACTGGCGGGCCTGCTGATCTACACGGTGAGCCGGGGGGTGGGGGCGTAGGGGGCGACCGCGACGTGGGCGCTGGGCGGGTGTAGGGCCCCGCGCGACGTGGGCTCTGGGGCGGGGCGACGGTGACGTGGGCGCTGGGCGGGGGTAGGGGGCCCGCCCAGCGCCACCCATGGGGAGGGGCACCGACTAATACGAACGGAACCCCGCTCCCGTTCAGCCCTTGGCGACCCGGGTGACGGCCCACGAGGTTCCGGCCATGACCCCGGCCACCCCGAACACGGCGGGCCAGGCCCCCACCTTCTTGGCCAGCGGATGCGACCCGGCGAACGCCGCGACATACGCGGCACCCAGGCCGGCAGCCACCTTGGCCCCGCCCACCTGCTGCCACTCCCGCACGGCAAGGGCCCCGGCCCCGGCGAGCACCACGCCCCCAAGCGGCCGCTTCTTGGTCCACCGAGCGACGGCGTACCCACCGACGAGCCCGGCGGCGGCTATGGCGGGGGAGGGGATGCGGGGCATGAGGGGGCCTTTCGGGAGGAGTGGGTCCGAGGTCGAGCGTAATGCCACGAACTAGAAGGGGAGGTTGCTCGCGTCTCGCGTGCCGATCGGCCACACCTCGACGGCAAGCTTCGCGAGGTCGGCCTGGCGCTCCTCGATGCCTCGGGTGCGCCAGCCATCGCCATCGGCGTCCCAGAGGCGACTGATTCCGGTTTCCTGAGTGATGAGGAAGGAAGACGAGCTGTACGCCTCGACCTTCTCGGGATATGCCTTGTTGGAGGCTACGCGGTTCTTCCTTCCGTGGAGCAGGGTCTGGTTTCCGATCCTGTTCACCCATGCTGCATGGTCGTTGAGACGGTAGTCCGCCTCCGGCGACTGCGGATATACGTGCTCCACGTGGACCGTGTTCGTACCTGCCACCATGACGTCGTCCACGCCGTCGCGCTGACGGAGGAACTGCTCGATCGCGGTGAGCAGGTAACGTGCCTGCGTGCTCCGCGGGATCTGAGTCTTCTCAAAGTCAGCTTGGAACGATGCGTCGTCGGGAGTCCAATTGACGATCTGCTCGAAGGCACTCGACACGGTGGTGCCGGAGCTGACCTGCTTGGCCAGGTCGAACAGCTTTTCTTCAAGCAGAGTTGACTCACGCCGGCCGACGACCGTCCAGCGCACGTAGTAGCTGAGGAGCGCCTGGGTGATTTTCGCGACCTGACTGTACTCCGACCTCGCCGATACAGCGAGAAGGAGAGGGTATACGGCGTCGGCCCCAAGGGTCTTGACCTCGTCCAGAAGGCTGTCCAGAGTTTCCAGCCCTGTCCCGGACGTGATCAACTCGATGTACCTTCGGGATGCGTTCTGGAGTTCGGCGGCAAAGGTCCGCACCTCGTACCGCGGAAGCTCTGCATCGAAGCGGTGGGTGAGCTCTCGCCTGATCGTGGTGTACAGGCTGTGCGACCGCACGTCACCGTGCCCCGCGACCCAGAAATGGCGCAAGAACTTCTCTATGTCCTCCCGGCGCTCGAAGCCGTCGAGGAGTGACCGCCAAGCAGTGTTAACGCGTGCCTTCTCGTCGTCGCCGCGACTCTTCTCCATAAGGAAGTTCCGGACGAGATCGACGGTGGACAGGTCTTTTCCGCGAGAGTTGATCGTTTCAAAGACCTCGTTGGCGTCGCTCGAGGTCGGCGTCTGTACCTCGACGAAGACGAGCCCCTTCACCAGGCAATCCCTGAGCTCCTCAAGCCAGTCGATCCGCTCGTCATCGGAGGGTATGGATCCCAGGGATGTAGATATGTGCCCTTCGAATATCGAGTACGCGTCCTGGATGAGTTTATGTGAGGGGCGTGACGGGATCTCGGTCTGGGAAATCTTCCCGGTGGCTTCATTCCAGTCCTGAATGAAGTCCTTGAAGAAGTCCCGATCGAAAAGGGAGAGAGTTAGAAAGTATTGTGGTTGAGAATGCCGACCATCCTTGCGGGCGATGTAGTCCCGCTGGATGTTATTCGCCATCACTCGCGCCTCTGTTGAGGCCATGATTCCAAGCGTGTCTCTAATGGTGGCAATCAGGATGGTCGACGTGGTAAGGCGCTGCTGGCCGTCCAGGAGGGATCGGCTGGTAATTTTATCGTCAGTGATGGTGACGATAGGGCCGATGAAATACTCTGATGACGCCTTCGTTCCCGTTCGGCGCGCGCGCATAAACTTCTGAATGTCGGCCCAGTAGGTGTCGACCTCACGCTTTCCCCAAGCGTATTGGCGCTGACTGTCATCCGGTACTTCGACCGGAGGGTTGTTGGCGCCTATGAGTTGCCCAAGGGTCTGGCGGGCGGCGTGCTTGATGATGGCCATGGGCTATCCTCCCCGAGTTTCTCACGAGAATAGCGTCCGACGCGCATCTTTGCGTGAATTCTTCGGATTCAGGCTCCATGGGTGAGCGAGTTCAGGGTGAAATGGTGGTTATTGTCCATCTGTCCGGTATGTCGAGAGGGTTGCCCTTGGGTTCGCGGATCGTTCGTCAAGGTTCGTCGGCTTCGTCTGATAACTTCTTTGGTTACTGACGCCCAGGTTGCAAGGTGGGGGAATGGGGAATACGGCTTCGGTTACGAGCCCGCACGGCTTGTACGAGATTCTGTCGCGGGTGTGGGGTTCCGGTGCCCAGAATTTCCGCGATGGATGGGTTTCAGTGCTCGGAGCGGAGTGGGGCTCCGCCGAGTTTGCTCGACGGCATGCCGAGGTCGGTGTCCTGCTCTCGGAGACGATTGAGCAGGTCCATGCGCTGCCGGAGGCCCAGAGGGCCAGGTATTCCCGCTACTTTCCCCAATGGTGGACCGCCGTGATGCAGCCGGATCTGAGCTGGACTGACAGAGGGCGTCCAGCGAGCGTGTTGGTGGGACAGGAGACGCTTGATCATCTGGCGTCGGCCGCCGACCTGCTGGAGACCGCGATGCGCGGCACTAGTGCCGCGCCGAGTGGGGGCAACCTGGAAGAGCTCACGGAGAGTTGTCGCTCATGGCTCGAGATCCTCGCCGATACCTCAGACTCTGAGCTTCCTGCCGCTCTCAAGAACGAGATTTCCGCCCAGATCACGCACCTTCTCTGGCTCATTGAGCACGCTGAGCTCTTCGGGGTGGCGAGGGTCTCGCGCGAAACCAGTCACGTGCTGGGCTCCCTCACCCAAGCATCGACGATGCTGGCGGGTGTCGACCCGCAAGCTGGCGGTAGATGGAAGAGGGCGTTCCTGGGTCTCGTCACTGCGTCAGTCGTGTTCACGGCAGGCGCAACGCAGGTGCAGACTGCGATCGAGGCCGGCACTGGAGTGGTCAAGGAGATCACTCAAGTCGTGGATGGCATCGCCAACTCCGCAGAGTGAGCGGAGCCCCGCCTCCATCATCGTTTGAGGTTCTGCCGTGATGGAGGCGGCTCGACTCCGTGTCAGCCGGCTGCGATGGCTGAGTAGGTCATGACGTCGGCGGGGAGCTCGTGCCTGAGCTTCCAGGTGATACCCATCGGCTTGCTGCCCTTGTGTTCGACGTAGTCGGCTGGGCCAAGGAGCATCCATGGTTGGGGTCCGCCTATGTCTGTCTTCTTGTAGCGGCGGACGAAGAGGAGGACGTGGGAGTCGTTCTCCCTGTGGGTCTGGTAGCGGATGCCTGTGGGGGACGTTTCCGATGTCTGGTTCTGGGACTCCCAGTGGAAGAGGCTGTCGTTCAGCGCGTAGTCCCGGAAGCGGGTCTGTGGGGAGAAGTCCTTCTCATCCTTCTCCAGCGTGATCAGCAGCGCGTCCGTCTGGATGTCCTCGCACCACCTCACTCCCTCGCGGAAGTGGCCCGGCATGAAGCCGCCGATGAACGACTGGCCCAGAGCGGGGAGGATTTCTTCCCGGCTGTACGCGGCATGGACCGTCAGCGGGAGGTCGGCGAGGGGGCCGAGGAGCGGGATGGGGACGTGGTCGGTGCGGTCAAGGACATGCGCAAGCACCTGGCGCACTTCGTCGCGGAATGCGTGCTGGGGGCGCAGGGAGTCCATTGCATCCTGGTAGCTGGTGAATCCACCCAGAGGCCACAGCGAGAAGTAGAACATGCGGGCGTAGGCGCGCTCGATCTCGTTGAGTTCGCTGTAGGGAGGGGCATCGTCGGCAAGGAGCTTCGTGTAGGCCTCGACCCGTCGAGGGTCGTCGACATGGAGGAATGCCGAGACGCGCTTGAGGAGCGCTTCCTCGCCTTCGGGGCCGGCGCTGGGGAGCAAGCCCGAGCGGCGTAGCAAGCCAGTCCATGAGTTGCCGTTGCCGCGGTAGATCTCCTTGAGCTCTCGTCCGCTCTCCCCCAGATAGTCCGACAGCCGGGACTCGCCGTACCGGCTCACTTCCCGAGCGAGCTGCGTGACGTTGACGCTGATCTGGCTGCGGATGTTGTCCATGATCAGGTCCTTGGCCTTGGACTCAAGGACGATCTGGCAGCCAGACGGAAGCTGGGGGAAGTCATGCTCGATGTTGGCGAGCAGGCGGTTGCGCGTCAGGTTGGTCAGGGCGCGGAACTGCTCCTCGAAGCGGAATTCCTTACGGTGCTGGCCGATGAAGTCGAGGACGGTGAGTACCGCCTTGCCTTCGCTGCGACGCAGCCCACGGCCCAGCTGCTGCAAGAAGACCGTGGCACTTGATGTCGGACGCAGCAGAAGGAGTGTGTCGACGTCCGGGATGTCCAAGCCCTCATTGAAGAGGTCGACGGAGAAGATTACTTGAATCTCCCCCGAGCTAAGCGCAGCGAGCGCGTCTCTGCGCTCGTCTCGCGGCGACTCCCCAGAGAGGGCCACGGCCTTGATGCCGGCGCGGCAGAAGAAGTCAGCCATAAAGTGGGCATGAGTGACTGAGACGCAGAAGCCGAGGGCACGCATGGACCCTGGGTCCGTGACCTTGTCCATCACTGCCTGGACGACGAGTCGGGCGCGTGCGTCGTTGCCGGTGAACAGGTTGCTCAGGGCTGAGGCGTCGTACGCCCCGCGCTTCCAGGTGATGGCACTCATGTCGGTGTTGTCGGTGACACCGAAGTAGTGGAACGGGCTCAGCAGGTCGTTCTCCAGCGCCTCCCACAGACGCATCTCCGCCGCGATGCGTCCGTCGAAGAACTCATCCTGGACGTTGCGGCCGTCCATCCGCTCCGGCGTGGCCGTGAGGCCGAGGAGCTCGCGGGGCGTGAAATGGTCGATGATCTTCCGGTAGGTGGGGGAGACCCCGTGGTGGAATTCGTCGATGACGATGACGTCGAAGTGGTCAGGGGCGAACCGTTCGAGAGCGCCAGCGTTGAGCGACTGAACACTCGCGAAGACGTGCTTCCACTCCTCCGGGACGATGCTGCTGTGCATCTCTTCGCCGAAGTTGGCATCCACCAGGACGTCTTGGTACGTCCGTAGTGACTGGCGGAGGATCTCCTGCCGGTGAGCGACAAAGAGCAGCCTGAGGTCGCTCCCGTGCTTCGCCCTCAGATGCTTGTAGTCGAGCGCGGCCATGACGGTCTTGCCGGTGCCCGTGGCGGCAACGAGCAGATTGCGGTGGCGGCCATGGACTTCGCGTTCCACTTCGAGGCGTTCCAACATGTCCCGCTGGTGGGGATAAGGCCGCACTTCGAGCCCCGAGAGCGTGATGTGGCGTCCTGCGGCGTTGTTGGGGCCGCGGCCGGCGATCTGGAGGGCTTCGTCGAGGCGCCTCGAGTCGTGGTCGGGGTCGTACGGCTCGAATGCCGCATCGCTCCAGTAGGAGTCGAACGTGGCTTCAAACTTGCGGAGCACATCCGGGGTGGCGATGGATGACAGGCGGACGTTCCACTCCAGGCCGTCGAGGAGGGCGGCCTTGGACAGATTGGAGCTGCCCACGTAGGCGGTGTCGTAGCCGCTGTTTCGTCGGAAGAGCCACGCCTTTGCATGGAGTCGAGTAGAGCGCAGCTCGTAGTTGACCTTCACCTGGGCGTTGAACCTCTGGACGAGACGGTCCAGTGCTCTGCGCTCAGTGGCACCGATGTAGGTCGTGGTGATGACCCGGATCGGAACGCCCCTTGCGTGTGCCGCTTCGAGGGACTGCTCGATGACTCGCAGACCGTGCCACTTGACGAACGCACAGAGAAGGTCGACCCGGTCGGCTGTGGCGAGCTCAGCTCGGAGCTCAAAGCCCAGGCTCGGGTCATCGGGGGAGTTGGTGATGAGTGCGGTCTCGGAGAGTGGAGTCGCAGGCCTGATCTTGTAGACGCCCTTGGCCTCTTGCTCGGCGATGGCGAGGAGCTGGCGGGGGCCGTCGGACACGAGGTCGACCCACTCTCGAGCGCCCTCGATGCTGTTCATCGATTCGAGGATGTGGTTGGCAGCGTGAACGCGCTCAGCCTCGGGCAGGCGCTCCAGGATGCGCCGCGTCGTGTCCGCGACGTGCCGCGCGATGACATGGGGCGCCGACTCGGCTCCTATGGCGGCGTCGATCGCATGCCAGCCCTGATCTGTCAGACCCTTCAGCTGGTGCTCGAGACGCAGCGTGATGAGCTGCTCGTAGAGCCCCGAGATCGGCTCGTTGGTATTGATCGGACCAGCCACTGTTGTCCCCTCCCCGTTCAGACCTCAGTGATATCAGGCGTCACAGAGAAGCCAATCGCAACGCTGGCATGGCAGGTCAAGATCAGGCCATGGCCTTACGGACTGCTTCCGTGAGGAGGTCGACCGGCGGTCACTCCGCCCCGTGGCACTCCCCATAAGTCCGCCCCGACCCGCACCAGCACCCCGCCCCCCGCGCCGGCGGCCAAGCCGTTGCTCGGCCTCGGGCCGCCAGGGTCGTGGCGTACTGGGGGAGGAGGTCTGCGTTTGCGGGGGAGGAGGATTCGGAGGCGGCGAAGGCTTCGTAGGAGGGGACCGTGGCCGGGACGATGCCCAGGTTGGGGGTGCCGGCCGCGGACAGTTCGCGGAGGGAGGCCTCGAGGTCCGTGAGGTGGGCGCGGTACGTGGGGTACTCGGATTCCAGCTCCGGGTACGACGTCAGGAGCTCGTCCAGTTCCGCTTCCGGCCAGTGGAGGACCGCCACCGGGAACGGGCGGGAGAGGGCCGTTCTGTAGGAGCCCAGTTCGCTGCGGAGGCGGGTGATCTCCGCCTGGAGTTCCGCCGGGTCCGACGAGCCCAGCGACCACAGGCGCTTCGGGTCGTGGAGCTCGTCCAGCGGGACCGCCGCCCTGTGCAGGGTGTCCGCCAGCGTGTCCCAGTCGTCGTGCGGGAGCGCCAGCATCCGGCGGATCCTGTGGCGGGTCACCAGGAGGGATTGGGTGGCGTGGGGGAGGTCCTGGTCTGAAGCCTTGCCGGTCAGGAGCGTGGCGGCCTGCGTCGCCGTCTCTTCCGCCAGTTCCAGTTCGTCGTGGGCCTCCAGCGTCTCCGCCATGATCTCCCACGGCCCCGCCTCCGCGGGCATCGCCGTACGGAGGCCCTCGATGATCGCCCTCGCCTCCGCCTCGTGGCCGTACTCCCACAGGTTCGCCGCCTTCAGTGAGCGGATCAGGTGGGGGTTCCTCGGAGACTCCGCGAGCAGGGAGTCGTACAGCGTCGTCGCCCTTGTGCGGTCGCCCGCCAGTTCCAGGTGGGCCGCCGCCTGGAGAAGCAGGGCTTCCTGGTCCTCGGGGTACCGCGCGGCGGTGCGCAGCAGGCGCTCGGCTTCGGTGGCGTGGTCGGCAGGCATGTCGGGGCGCATGCCGACCACCGTACTGCTGTACGGCCCTGGAGAGTTGGCGCCCCAGCACCTATCGTGCCCCGCGTGCGGGCCAGGGTGCGGGACAGAGTGCCGGTCGTCGTCCAGACGCGCGGGGTGCGGAGCACACCCGCCCGCCTGCTGTGGGCCGGCGCCGAAGCCGTCGTCACCTGCGGGGTTGTTCTTCTTCTGCTTGTTATTCACCAGCTCTGGTGGACCAATCAGCAGGCCCGCGCCGAAGCCGGCGAGCAGGTGCGCGTGCTTGAGCGGGAGTTCGAGAGGGGGGGTGGGGGAGAGGCTGAAGTTGGGGAGGGTGAAGCGGCGCCCTCGGTTTCGGCTTCGGCATCGGCTTCTCCTTCCGCCCTTCCCTCTTCTGCGGCCTCCGGCTCCGGGCCCTCCTCGGCCCCTCCCGACCCTCCGGCCAAACCCGCCTACGCCATCATCCGCATCCCCCGCATCGGCCTCACCGCCCCCGTCGCCCGTGGCGTCTCCAAGCGGTCCGTCCTCGATCGTGGGTACGTCGGGCACTACCCGAACACCGCCGGCCCCGGCCAGACCGGCAACTTCGCCCTCGCCGGGCACCGCAACACCCACGGCGAGCCCTTCCGGTACATCAACCGGCTCCGACCCGGAGATCGCATTCAGGTGCAGACCCGCGACACCGCGTACGAGTACGTCGTCGATCGGGTGCTCGCCCAGACCTCGCCCCGCGACACCGGCGTCATCCAGGCCGTGCCCCGCTCCCTCGTCAAGCCCTCCTACGGCTACTCCGAGCCCGGCGCCTACCTGACCCTCACCACCTGCACCCCCGAATTCAGCTCCGCCTATCGGCTCGTCGTGTGGGCCAAGCGTGTATAACGGTCAGTACGATTGGGTCACTGGCTGAGGAAGGAGTGAAGGTGGGGACAGCACTGCTGCGCATCGCCGCTCCCGTTTTCTTCCTCCTTGCCCTCGGTGAGCTCTTCCTCTCCGACGGCTCCAGCCTCTCCGCCGCCGTCGCCCTCGCCGCGACCAGCGTCGTCTGCGCCCTCATCGGCGCCCAGGCTCCCGCGCCCGTGCCCCCCACCCGGGTACGCACCGCCCTGCGCGATCGTGAGCAACGCACCGCCTTCCTGCCCCAGCGCGACCCCGACGCCTCCGGGCGCCGTCGGCCCCGGGCACCCGGACGTCTCCTTCCGGCGGCCGCGTAGGCATCAGGAGTACTGCGTCAGCAGTACCGCCTCTGTAGTTGTGCGAGTACTGCGTCAGCAGTGCCCCCTCCTCGTCCTGCGCGGACTCGTCATGCCGATCCCTTTCCTCATCCCGGCACGACTGGCCCCCGGAGGGTCCCCATGTCCGTTTTCGCCACCCTGGTCGAGCGTCTCGCCGACCTGCTCCAGCCGCTCTTCGCCACCACCGCGACCGCCGCCGCCATCGTCCTGTTCACCATGGTCGTCCGGCTCGCCATCCACCCGCTCTCCCGCGCCGCCGCCCGCGGCCAGAAGGCCCGCGTCCGGCTCGCCCCGCAACTCGCCGAGCTGCGCGCCAAGCACTCGAAGAACCCCGAGCGGCTCAAGAAGGCCGTCATGGAGCTGCACGCCAAGGAGAAGGTCTCGCCCTTCGCCGGCTGCCTGCCGAGCCTCCTCCAGGCGCCCGCGTTCCTGCTCATGTACCACCTGTTCTCCGGCGACCGCATGGCCGGGCACAGCCTCTTCGCCGCCCCGCTCGGCGACCACTACGCCGACGCCCTGGGCGGCGGTGGGGTTTTTGGTCCTGCCGGGGTCGTCTACCTCGTGCTCTTCGCGATCGTCGCCGCAGTGGCCACGTTCAACTACCGGCGTACGAAGCGGCAGCTCGCCGCCCAGCCGCTGAACACCGGCCTTCCGGACACGCCCGGCGCCGAGACCATCAACAAGCTGATGCCACTGCTCTCGTTCGCCACCCTCATCACGGTCGCCGTCGTCCCGCTCGCCGCCGCCCTCTACGTCGTCACGAGCACCACCTGGACCGTCTTCGAGCGGGCCCTCCTCTACCGCGACCAGCCCGCCGTGGGGGTCCTTGCTACTCGCGCGTAAGGGTCCAGTCCGTGAACGGGGTCTTGCAGAGTGGTCCGAACTCTTGGAGGATCGACCAACCTCCGATGGCCGCAACCCATCGGCCGGGTGTCACGAGGGCCGCACTTCTGGCCCGACCCGACCAAGGGAGAAGACCATGAAGCTGCTGCGAGTCGGCCCGGTGGGTGCCGAGCGGCCCGCCCTGCTCGACGAGGACGGCACGCTGCGCGACCTGTCCGCCCTGGTCGGCGATGTCGACGGCGGCCTGCTTGCCGACGGGGCCGCCCTCGACCGGATCCGCGCCGCCCTCGCCGCCGGCGTGCTGCCCGCGCTCGACGCGACCGGTCTGCGGATCGGCGCGCCGGTCGGCCGGATCGGCAAGGTCGTGTGCATCGGGCTGAACTACCACGGCCACGCCGCCGAGACCGGAGCCGCGACCCCGACCGAGCCCGTCGTCTTCCTCAAGGCCCCCGACACCGTCGTCGGCCCGGACGACACCGTGCTCGTACCGCGCCGCAGCACCAAGACGGACTGGGAGGTCGAGCTCGCCATCGTCATCGGCCGCACGGCCCGCTACCTGGAGAGCGACGAGCAGGCCCTCGCCCACGTCGCCGGCTACGCCGTCGCGCACGACGTCTCCGAGCGCGAGTTCCAGATCGAGCGCGGCGGCACCTGGGACAAGGGCAAGAACTGCGAGACCTTCAACCCGCTCGGCCCCTGGCTCGTCACCGCCGACGAGGTCCCCGACCCGCAGGCCCTCGGCCTGCGGCTCTGGGTCAACGGCGAGCTGAAGCAGGACGGCCACACCTCCGACCAGATCTTCCCGGTCGCGGAGGTCGTCCGGTACGTCAGCCAGTTCATGACCCTGTACCCCGGCGACATCATCAACACCGGCACCCCGGCCGGCGTCGCCATGGGGCAGCCCGAGCCCAAGCCGTACCTGCGGGCCGGTGACGTCGTGGAGCTGGAGATCGACGGGCTCGGGCGTCAGCGGCAGGAGCTCAAGGACGCCTAGTTCCGAGCCTCGCCATGCCTCCGTGTGCCCCCGCAAGGGGGCACACGCGTTCTCAGGCGTCCACCGCGTACGACGTCAGCAGGCGTTCCAGCGCCTCCACCACCATCGCGTGGTCCTCCGCCTGCGGCAGCCCCGACACCGTGACCGAGCCGATCACCCCCGCGCCCACGACCGCGACCGGGAACGAACCGCCGTGCGCGGCGTACCGGTCGGGGTCCAGGCGCGAGGACGCCTCGAACGTCGTCCCCTTGGCCCGGAAGCGGGCGCCGACCAGGAACGAGCTCTCGCCGTACCGCTCCACCACCCGGCGCTTGCGGTCGATCCAGGCGTCGTTGTCCGCGCTCGAACCCGGCAGCGCGCAGTGGAACAGCTGCTGCGCACCGCGCCGGATGTCGATCGCCACCGGCGCCTCTCGCTCGCGCGCCAGCTCGACGAGAAGGGAGCCGAGCGCCCACGCGTCCTCGTACGTGAAGCGGGGGAGGACCAGGTTCCGTTCCTGCGCCTCCAGTTCGGGGATCTCGCTCGCGGAGTTCACAGCGTCACCGTGATTCCCTCGCGGGCCGAACGGCGAGCCGCCTCCAGCACGTCCAGGGCGGCCGCGGCCTCGTGGGCCGTGACCGGGTTCGTACCTCTGCCCCGGACCGCGGCGGCGACGGCCGCGTAGTACGCCGGGTAGTCGCCAGGCGCCGACTCCACCGGCAGGCCGCCGCCGGTCAGCGGGGACTCGCCGGCGCCGAGGCGGCCCCACAGCGACTCCGGCTCCACGCCCCACGCCACGCCGGGCCCGGGGAGCAGCCCCTCGCGCAGGTCGCCCTCCTGGGGGTCGAGGCCGTACTTCACGTACCCGGCGCTGGACCCCAGGACGCGGAAGCGGGGGCCGAGCTGGGCCGTCGTGGCGCTCACGTACAGGTGGGAGCGGACGCCGTTGGCGTGCGTGATCGCGAGGAACGTGTCGTCGTCCGCCTCGGCGCCGGGGCGCCGCACGTCGGACTCGGCGTACACCCGGACGGCCGGGCCGAACAGCACCAGCGCCTGGTCGACGACGTGGCTGCCGAGGTCGTACAGCAGACCGCCGATCTCCTCCGGGGCCCCGGACTCGCGCCAGCCGCCCTTGAGCTGCGGTCGCCAGCGCTCGAACCGGGACTCGAAGCGCTGGACCTCGCCCAGCGCGCCCTCCGCGAGCAGGCCGCGCAGAGTCAGGAAGTCGCTGTCCCAGCGGCGGTTCTGGAAGACCGAGAGGAGCAGGCCCCGCTCCTCGGCGAGGGCGGCGAGCTCGCGCGCCTCCGCGGCCGTACCGGCGACCGGCTTGTCCACGACCACCGGGAGGTCGGCGGTGAGCGCGGCGGTGGCGATCGGCACGTGCGTCTTGTTGGGGGAGGCGACGACGATCAGATCGAGTTCGTCCGCCCGCGCCCACAGCTCCTCGGGGGCGTCCGCGATCCGTACGCCGGGGTACGCGGCCCGGGCCTGCGCCTGGCGCTCGGGGTTGCTCGTCGTGACCGTGTCGAGGACGAGGCCCTCGGTGGCGGCGATCAGCGGGGCGTGGAAGACGGAGCCCGCCAGGCCGTAGCCGACGAGTCCGACGCGGAGGGGGGCGGTGTCGGTCATGCTCCCACTTAAGCAACGCTGTTGCCAAAGTGCAAGTGACAGGGACAATGGGGTGGTGAACGTGGTGAACAGGGAAGTCAGGCGTGCGCTGTCGGACGCCGGAGTCAATCTGCCCGGCCTGCGCAGCCACAACGCGGCCCTCCTCCTCGACCTGCTGCGGACCGCGGGCGAGGCCGGCATCAGCCGCCTGGAGCTGGCCGAACGGACCGGGCTCACCCCGCAGGCCGTCAGCAAGATCACGGCGCGGCTGCGCGCGGAAGGGCTGGTACGGGAGGCGGGTCAGCGCGCCTCCACCGGCGGCAAGCCCCGTACGGTCCTGCGGCTCGTCCCCTCCGCCGCGTACGCCGTCGGCGTCCACCTCGACCGCGACGAACTGACCGCCGTCCTGGTGGACCTGGCGGGGGTACGGGTCGCGGTACGACGCACCCCGCTGGACCTGGGCGCGGGCGCGGAGGCCGTGTTCGAGGTGGTGGCGCGGGAGGTGGGGGCGGTGGCGGGTGCGGCCCCGGGTGGTGTGCCGGGTGCGCCGGGTGACGTCGGGGCGGTGGGCGGTGCCCACGATCGCGGCTCCGACTCGGACCTCCCCGACGACGAACCCGCCGTTCTCGGGCTCGGCGTCGCCATGCCCGGGCCGCTCGACCACCTCTCCGGTACGCCCGGGCGCGTCACCGGGTTTCCCGAGTGGGAGGGCGTTCCGCTCCGGGAGGAGCTCGCGCGGCGGCTCGGGCTGCCCGTCGCCCTCGACAAGGACACCAACGCCGCCGCCCTCGGCCTCGCCCTGCGCTCCACCGCCCCCACCGCCGACTCGTTCGCGTACCTCCACCTCGGTACGGGGCTCGGCTCCGGGCTCGTTCTCGGCGGCGCCCTCCACCGGGGGGCGAGAACCGGGGCGGGGGAGTTCGGGCACCAGACCGTCCTGCTCGACGGGCCGCCCTGCGGCTGCGGCGGGCGCGGCTGCCTGGAGGTCCTCTGCCTGGCCGCCGTCGCGCGCGGTGACGTGCCGGAGGCGGCGCGGGTCCTCGGTACGGGTGCCGTGAATCTCGTACGGCTCCTCGACATCGACCGGGTCGTGCTCGGGGGCCGGGTGGTGGCCGGGGACCCCGAGGCGTTCGTGGGCGGCGTCCGCGCGGTCCTCGCCGGGGCGGGCCTGGGCACACCGGTCTCCGGTGCCACGTCTCCGTACGCCGTCGCGGAGGGCGCCGCGCAGCTGATCCTCGCTCCGATCTTCGGAAAATAGGCTGATCGGGCGGAATGTGCGGCCCGTCCGGGCGGGCGCCCCGCGTCGCTGCCCGGCGACACCCCGCCCGTGTGGCAGCGTCGCGGCCGTCCCGTACGCCCGCGAGCAGCAAAGGCACCCGCCCATGCGACTGCGCAACGCCCTCGCCCTCGGTGTCACGGCGGCGACGACCGGAACCTCCGTCCTCGCGCTCGCCGTCGGCCCGTCCTCGGCGGAGCCCGCGACGCCGAACCGGGCGGCGGCCCCGGCCCCCACCTGCGGCAAGGCGACGGACCGCGACTTCCCGATCGACACCCGAATCCACGGCGGGCCCGGCACGTACGTCCCCGGTGCCGGCTTCCGTACCTTCGAGGTCGACCTCACCAACACCACCACCGAGCCCTGCCACGGCGTCCACCCGGTCCTGGCCCTCACCGACCGCGACCGCGTCCTCCAACCCGCCCAGATCCGCCTCGACTTCTACGACTCCGAGGCACGGCGCTGGCGTCCGGTGACGTTCGAGGGGACGGAGGAGGACGAGAACGTCGGAGTCTTCGCGGAGGCGCCGAGCGCCGCAGCCGCCAGCCCCTCGGCCACCGGCCCGGCAGCCACATCCCCCTCTGAGACCGCCGCCGTCCTCCCGCCCTTCGCCGGCTTCTCCGTCCCCGCCGGCCGCACCCTCACCGTCGACGTACGGCTCGCCTTCCGTGACGGCACCGCGCCCAACGAGGTCGTGGCCAACGCGGCGATCGTGCAGCGCCGGGGGGACGACGGCGACTGGATCGGCGAGTCCGGCGGCTACCGCCTGACCATCGCCGCCGAGGGGACGGAGGAGGACACGGAGTCCGCCCCCGCCGAGTCCGCCCCGCCGCGCGGCGACGGCACCGGCCTCCCGCGCCCGCCCGCCGCCGTCCCCGACCCCGCCCGGCCCGAACTCGCCCAGACCGCCGACGAGTCGACCGGCCTCCTGCTCCCCGTCTCCGGTGCGCTGCTGGTCGCGGGCGTGGCCCTGCTCGTCGCGGCCCGACGTGAACGGCGTGGACGGACCTGAGTCCGCCCCGCCGCGCCACCCTCCGTACACCCTCCCGTTCATTCCCATCTGCGAGCATCCCTCAGTGGACTACCCGAACGACCAGGCACCTGGCGCACCCATCCGCTCCGGCATCCCCGAGCACGGCCGCATCCCCAAGTACTACGCGGTGAAGGCGAAAGTCGCCTCGCTGATAGACGAGTTGGGCGAGGGCGGGCTCCTGCCCACCGAGCGGGACCTCGCCGTCCGCTACGAGGTCTCCCGGGAGACCGTCCGGCAGGCCCTGCGCGAGCTGCTCCTCGAAGGGCGGCTGCGCCGCCAGGGACGCGGGACCGTGGTCGCCGGGCCGAAGCTGGAGCAGCCGCTCTCGCTCGCCAGCTACACCGAAGGCGTACGACGGCAGGGGCGCACCCCCGGCCGTACCCTCATCACCCTCGACCACTTCCCCTGCCCCGAGGCCCTCGCGCCCGAGATCGGGGTCCAACGGGGCGAGCCCGTCTGGCACATGGAGCGCGTGCTGCTCGCCGACGACGAGCGGGTCGGTCTGGAGAGCACGTACGTGTCGGTGGCCCGGGCGCCGCGTCTGGACAGC
Organism: Streptomyces sp. NPDC026092; assembly: GCF_040638605.1. Taxonomy (NCBI): domain Bacteria; kingdom Bacillati; phylum Actinomycetota; class Actinomycetes; order Kitasatosporales; family Streptomycetaceae; genus Streptomyces; species Streptomyces sp. NPDC026092. The sequence continues at coordinate 100,510 of NZ_JBEZYN010000012.1, read as the reverse complement.
GAGTTCGACCCGGACTCCTCCTTCTACCGCTACCTGCGCGAGCAGCTCGGCATCACCTTCGGCGACGCCGACGAGCGGATCGAGACGGTGCTCGCCACGCCCCGCGAGGCTCTGCTCATCGGCACCCCGCCCGCGCTGCCGATGCTGCTCATCCACCGGATCTCGCGGGACACCTCGGGCAGCCCGCTGGAGCGCGTCCGCACCCTCTACCGGGGTGATCGCTTCAGCTTCACCGCGCACCTCGGCCACCAGGGCTGACCGACCGACGTGCCGGACCGGGTCTCGACGAGAGTCCCGTAAGATCACAGAAAGGTAACGGGTCTAGGCCAACCTTGTCGCCCCGTTCACCGTCCCGTTGCCATCCGGATCGTTCCGGGTCACCAACCCCCAGGACCGTGAACGGCATGAAGGTGATCGTCGTAGGAGCCGGCGTGGTGGGAACCATGCACGCCTGGCACGCAGTGGAACGCGGCCACGAGGTCGTACACATCGAGCGCGAGGCCGAGGCGCGCGGGGCCTCGCTCCGCAACTTCGGCCAGATATGGGTGAGCGGCCGCGCGGGCGGAGAGGAGCTGGACACCGCGCTGCGCGCCCGCGAACTCTGGGAGGGCATCGGCGCCCGCGTCCCCGAGCTCGGCTTCCGGGCCATCGGCTCGCTCACCCCGGTGCGGGGCGACCTCGAACTGGCCGTCGCCGAGGCCGCCCTGGCCCGGCCCGACGCGGCGGCGCGCGGCTACAAGCTGCTCACCGCCGAGGAGGCGCGCCAGATCAACCCGGCCCTGCGCGGCGCGTTTGAAAAGGGAGGGGCCAAGGCCGCGCTGTTCTGCGAGCGCGACGCGGCCGTCGAGCCGCGCACCGCCCAACTCGCGCTCCGCAAGGCCCTGCTGGCCTCCGGGAAGTACACCTTCCTGCCGAACCGCGAGGTCCGGGACGTCTCCGGCGCCGAGGGCATGCGCAACGCAGCCGTCCGCGACGACCGCGGCGAGATCCACACCGGCGACGCCGTCGTCCTCGCCACCGGCGCCGCGCTCAGCGGCCTGGTCCGCGAGATCGCCGGCAACATCCCGGTCCGCAAGGTCCGCCTGCAGATGATGCAGACCGACCCGCTCGGCGAGCCGCTGACGACCTCCGTCGCCGACGCCGACTCCTTCCGCTACTACCCGGCGTACAAGTCCGAGGCCCTGGACACCCTCAACGCGGGCCAGGCCCAGGACCCGACCGCCGCCGCGCACAAGATGCAGCTCCTGATGGTGCAGCGGCTCGACGGCGGACTGACCATCGGCGACACGCACGAGTACGAGCACCCCTTCGCCTTCGACACCCTCGAAGACCCCTACGAGCACCTCGTCCGCGTCGTCGAGTCCTTCCTCGGCCGCCCGCTGCCGAAGATCCGGCGCCGCTGGGCGGGCGTGTACGCGCAGTGCACCGACACCACCCGGGTCGTGCACCGCCAGCAGGTCCGCGAGGGCGTGTGGCTGGTGACCGGACCCGGCGGCCGCGGCATGACCTGCTCGCCCGCCATCGCCGAAACGACCGCGAACGAACTGGGCTGGTGAACACCATGACCGACATCCACAAGCACCACCTCGTCGTCCTCGACATGGCCGGCACCACCGTCGCCGACGGCGGTCTCGTCGAGCGGGCGTTCAGCGCCGCCGCCGAGCGCCTCGGCGAGGACCCGGCCACGATGATCGACTACGTCCGCGCCACGATGGGCGAGTCCAAGATCTCCGTCTTCCGCCACCTCTTCGGCGGCGACGAGACCCGCGCCCAGCAGGCCAACGTCGCCTTCGAGGAGGCGTACGGAGAGCTGGTCGCCGGCGGCCTGATCGCGCCGATCCCGGGCGCCGCCGAGGCGATCGACGAGCTGAAGGGCCAGGGCCGTACCGTCGTCCTGACCACCGGCTTCGCCCGGGTCACCCAGGACGCCATCCTGGACGCCCTCGGCTGGCGCGACCTGGTCGAGCTGACCCTCTGCCCGGCCGACGCGGGCGGCCGGGGCCGGCCCTACCCGGACATGGTCCTCGGCGCCTTCCTCCGTACCGCGGCCGTCGACGACGTCCGGCACATCGCGGTCGCGGGCGACACCTCGTACGACATGCTCAGCGGTGTCCGCTCGGGCGCCGGGATCGTCGCGGGCGTGCTCACGGGCGCGCACGACGAGGCCGCGCTGAAGGAGCACGGCGCCACGCACGTCCTCGGGTCGGTCGCCGACCTGCCGGCGGCGATAGCCGCTGCGGAGGCGGACCGGTGACGGCGCCCGCCCCAGTCACCACGGCGCGCGGCCCGGCCACCACGGCGACCGCCCTTCGCAGCGGCATCCGGTTCGACTCCGTCTCCGTCGCGTACGGGAACCACACCGTCCTCGACTCGCTCGACCTGACCGTCGAGCCCGGCGAGGTCATGGCTCTCCTCGGCCCCTCCGGCTCCGGCAAGACCACCGCCCTGCGCGCCGTGGCCGGGTTCGTGCAGCCGGTCTCCGGGCGGGTGTTCATCGGCGACCGTGACGTCACCGCCCTCCCGCCGCACAAGCGCGGGATCGGGATGGTCGTCCAGCAGTACGCCCTCTTCCCGCACATGCGCGTCGAGGACAACGTGGCCTTCGGCCTGAAGGCGCAGAAGGCGCCGAAGGCCGACATCCCCGGCCGGGTCGCCGAGGCCCTGGAGATGACCGGGATGGCCGCCTACGCGAAGCGCTACCCGCGCGAGCTGTCCGGCGGCCAGCAGCAGCGCGTCGCCATCGCCCGCGCGCTCGCCATCCGGCCGAACGTCCTGCTCCTCGACGAGCCGCTCTCCGCGCTCGACGCGCAGCTGCGCTCCGGGATGCTCGCCGAACTGGCGCGTCTGCACCGCGAGTTGCCGGACGTCTCCATCCTGTACGTCACCCACGACCAGGTCGAGGCGCTGACCCTCGCGGACCGGATCGCGGTCATGGACAAGGCCCGGCTGCAGGACTGCGGTACGCCGCAGGACCTGTACCGCCGTCCTCGTACGGAGTTCACCGCGTCCTTCGTCGGCAACGCGAACCTGCTGCCGGTGACGGTGGGGGCGGGCGGGGTGATGTTCGGCGGCACCCAGCTGGAGGTCGCCACCGACGGCATCGCGCCGGGCGCCGGCGCCACGCTCTGCGTGCGGCCGCACCTCGTCGGCCTCGGCGACGGGCCGAACGCGCTGCGGGGGCGGATCGCGGAGGTGCAGTGGCGGGGGTCCACGCACCGCTTGTACGTCGATGTCGACGGGCAGCGCGTCAAGGCGGACGTGCGGGAGCTGCGGGAGACTCCCGCCCTTGGTGACGAGGTCACGCTGCACTTCGCGCCCGAGGACGGGGTGCTGCTGGGGGCCGGGGTGTCCGATGGGTGACCCGTCCGCACGGGCCATGACCGCTGAGCGGCGTCGTGGCGGGGCACCGGGGGCGGAGGCGCCCGCAGAGGCGCCGTCCGTTGTGCCCACCCTCCCCCGGACTCCGTCCGGGGGGACCCCCACCGCCCCGGCGGAACGCATGCCCACAACGATCTTGTGGGCACTGCCGCCCGTCGCCGTTCTGGCTCTCGTCTTTCTCTACCCGCTCGCCCTCGTCGTCCAGGAGTCGCTCGCGCCCGGTGCGTACGCCGACGTGTTCGCGTCCGAGGGGTTCCGGGACGCGCTCGGTACGACCGTGTGGCTCGCTGTCGGGTCGACCGTCGGGTGTCTGGTCCTCGGGTTCGTGCTCGCGCTGATCATCGCGTTCGTACCGTTCCCCGGTGGGAAGGCGGTGTCGAAGTTCATCGACGTCTTCCTCTCCTTCCCGTCCTTCCTGATCACCCTCGCCCTGCTCTTCCTCTACGGCACGGTCGGCATCGGCAACGGCCTGTGGACGGATCTCACGGGCGCCGAGACCGGGCCCTTCCAGTTCCTGACCACGCCGTGGGGTGTCCTCCTCGCCGAGATCACGTACTTCACGCCCTTCGTGATGCGCCCCCTGCTCGCCGCGTTCTCGCAGATGGAGACCGCGCAGCTGGAGGTCGCCTCCTCGCTCGGGGCGAAGCCGCTGCGGATCATCCGGCAGGTCATCCTGCCCGAGGCGCTGCCCGCGCTCGCCGCCGGCGGCAGCCTCGTCCTGGTCATGTGCCTCAACGAGTTCGGGATCGTGCTCTTCACGGGCGCCAAGGGCGTCACGACGCTCCCGATGCTCGTCTACGGCAAGGCCATCCTCGAATCCGACTACGCCGCCGCCTGTGTCGTCGCCGTCGTCAACGTCGCGATCTCCGTGGGCCTCTACGGCCTCTACCGGGTGGTGAGCCGCCGTGTTGGTGCATAGCCGTACGGGCAAGTGGACGACCTGGGCCCTCTTCGCGGTCCTCTTCGTCCCGCTCTTCGCCCTCCCGCTCCTGGTGATCCTCGCCGCGTCGTTCTCCACCAACTGGTCCGGGGCCTTCCCCTCCGGGCCGACCGCGGAGCACTACACGGCCGCTGTGCGCGGCGAGTCGCTGCAGGCGCTGACGACCAGCCTGGTCACCGCCGTCACCGCGAGCCTGCTCGCGCTGACCATCGGCACCTGGGCGGCCCTGGTGGCCAACTCCCTGCGAAAGAACGGCCGTCGGTTCCTCGACGCGCTGTTCATGCTGCCGGTCGCCGTGCCCTCGGTCGTCGTCGGTCTCGCCGTCCTGGTCGCCTTCTCGCAGCCGCCGGTGCTGCTGAACGGAACGCGCTGGATCGTGATCCTCGCGCACACCATTCTTGTCACGGCGTTTGCCTATCAGTCGGTTTCGGCGGCCATCCTCCGTCTCGACCCGATGTACGAGCAGGCGGCGGCGAGCCTCGGTGCCCGTCCCGCGTACGTCCTGCTCCGGGTGAAGCTGCCGCTCCTGCTGCCGTCCCTGAACGCGGCGGCCGGGCTCTGCTTCGCCCTGTCCATGGGCGAGTTGAGCGCCACGATGATGCTCTACCCGCCGGACTGGCTGCCGCTCCCGGTGCTGATCTTCACCGCGACCGACCGTGGCTCCCTCTTCACCGGCTCGGCGCTCGCCGTGGTCCTCATGGCCACGACCCTGATCGTCCTGCTCGCCGTCTCCCGTATCCGTACCAAGGCGTCCTACCGATAAGCGCCTGCCGCAAGCACCCACCGCTGAGCGTCACCACCGCCAAGTCCCCCAGGAGAGAACGACGTTATGCGTACCTCGTCCAAGCTCGTCAAGCCGATCGCCGCCGTCACCGGCAGCCTCGCCCTCGCCGCCACCCTCACCGCCTGCGGTGGTTCCTCCGCCGCCTCCGACGAGAAGGTCGTCACCGTCTACAGCGCGGACGGCCTCAAGGGGGAGAAGGGCGACGGCTGGTACGACAAGGTCTTCGCCGACTTCGAGAAGGCGACCGGCATCAAGGTCAAGTACGTCGAGGGCGGTTCCGGCGAGATGGTGCAGCGCGCCGTCCGCGAGAAGAACAACACGCAGGCCGATGTCATCGTGACCCTGCCGCCCTTCATCCAGCAGGCCGACTCCAAGGGGCTGCTCCAGGCGTACACCCCGAAGGGCGCCGAGCAGGTCGACGGCGCGAACAAGGCCGCCGACGGCAAGTGGACCTCGGTCGTCAACAACTACTTCGGCTTCATCTACAACAAGCAGCAGCTCAAGGAGGCCCCCACGACCTGGGAGGAGCTCCTCGACGGCAAGTTCAAGAACAAGCTGCAGTACTCCACCCCCGGTGTCGCGGGTGACGGCACGGCCGTCGTCATCAAGGCGATGAACGACTTCGGCGGCCAGGAGCCGGCGATGGAGTACCTGAAGAAGCTGCAGGCCAACAACGTCGGCCCGTCCTCCTCCACCTCCAAGCTCGCCCCCAAGGTCGACAAGGGCGAGATCCTCGTCGCCAACGGCGACGTCCAGATGAACTTCGCGCAGTCCAAGTCCATGCCGAACCTCGGCATCTGGTTCCCGGCCAAGGAGGGCGGCAAGCCCACCACGTTCGCCCTGCCGTACGCCGCCGGCCTGGTGAACAAGGCCCCGCACACCGAGAACGGCAAGAAGCTGCTCGACTTCATGCTCGGCGAGCAGGCCCAGCGCGAGGTCAGCGCGGTCGGCGGCGGCTTCCCGGCCCGCAAGGACGTCAAGGCGACCGACGCCAACGCCATCGAGCTGGCGAAGCTGATCGAGGGCGTCGAGGTCTTCGAGCCGGACTGGGCGGACATCGACAAGAACCTGACCACGTACGTCGACGCGTGGAAGACGGCCACCGGTAGCTGACACCGGCAGCTCATCGCGGGCTTCCAAGAGTTCACTTCACCACCCCTGGAACACCTCCGTTCATCGCGGAAAGATAACGGGTACGGACCAACGCCCCTGAGGGATCAGGGGCGTTGGCGCGTCCTCGCCCCTTTCCTACGGAGGATCCGAGATGCCGATCAACGGCATGTCCACCGGCCTTTCCACCGGCCTTTCCACCACCCCGTCCCGCCGCACCGTCCTCGCCGCGGCCGGCGCCACCGCCGCCCTCGCTGCCGCGGGCACCGCCCTCGCACCCGCCGCCCACGCGGCCCCCACCGCGGCCCCCACGCTCCCGAACGGCATCAGCAAGGACAAGGTGCTCGTCGTCGGCATGGACGGACTGCGGTACGACCGGATCGACGCCGCCAACGCGCCGACGCTGAAGTCCCTGATCGCGAACGGCACGTACGGCCTGTCGCTGCTCTACGCCAACCCGATGGCCGCCACCTCCTCCGGCCCCGGCTGGTCGACCATCTCCACCGGTGTCTGGCCCGACAAGCACGGCGTGAAGGACAACTCCTTCACCGGCAAGAACTACGCCAAGTACCCCGGATTCCTGGCCCGCCTGAACCAGGTCCGCCCCGACCTCTCGCTCTTCGCGGCCGTCGACTGGCCCGAGCTCGACACGCACGGCACGGTCACCCCCGGCGCCGACGCCAAGCTGGTCTACAACAACAACTACGCCGTCAACGACAAGATCATCACCGACGCCACCGAGGACATCCTCCGGAACCAGAACCCGGACGTCCTCTTCGTCTACTTCGGCGAGACCGACGAGATGGGCCACTCCTACGGCGCCGCCAGCCAGAAGTACCTCGACGCCATCGCCGTCCAGGACGGCTACCTCGGCCGCCTCCTCGCCGCGATCAAGGCCCGCCCCTCCTACGCCACCGAGCGGTGGACGATCATGGTCACCACCGACCACGGCCACACCGACGGCGGCGGCCACGGCGGCTCCGCGATCGAGGAGCGCCGTACGTTCGTCCTCGCGCAGGGCCCCGGCATCGCGGCCGGCGCGCGCCCCATCGACACCCGGCTCGTGGACGTCGCCGCGACCGTCTTCCACCAGCTCGGCATCGTGCCCGACCCCGCGTGGGGCCTGGACGGCAAGCCGATCCAGCAGCGCTCCACCGACCCCTTCGACGCGCTGCACTCCACCCTCACCGGGCGGGTCGACGAGACCGGCATCCCGGCCGGCGTCCTCGGCTTCACCCACACCGCGCCCAGCGGCTGGTCCGTCATCAACAACGCCATGGGCACCGGCGGCATGACCGAGTGGCGCGGCTGGGCCTTCGCCACCGACGAGTTCTGGTCCCGCACCCAGCGCGACCAGTCCCGCGAGCTGAACGTACGCGCCCGCGGCGTCTTCGCCGTCGCCGACTCCGACGAGTGGTCCGACAAGTCCTTCTCCGGTACGTACGACTCGACGCTGGTCTCCCCGGCGTACAACGTCTCCGGCAAGACGCGGGCGACCCTCGACTTCACCACCTTCTACCGCCAGGAGGGCAGCCAGACCGCCCAGGTCCAGGCGGTCTTCAACGGCGGCACGCCGACGGTCGTCAAGAGCTACGCCTCCGACGTCATCTCGCAGCCGCAGTCCCTCACCGTGAACGTCCCCTCTGGCTCGTCCTCCGTGAGCTTCCGCTTCCGCTACACCGGCTCCAACAACTGGTACTGGGTGATCGACGGGGTCAAGGTCTCCACATCCTGATTAGGCTGGGGGCGTCGCCACAGCGCTGTCGCGGCGCCCCCAGCACACCGCACGATTTCTGTACGGCAGGAGTCCCCGCACATGGCAGAGCGCAAGCCGATCGAATCCTGGCTCACCGACATGGACGGCGTCCTCATCCACGAGGGCGTGCCGATCCCCGGCGCCGACGCGTTCATCAAGAAGCTGCGGGAAACCGAGAAGCCCTTCCTGGTACTCACCAACAACTCCATCTACACCGCCCGCGACCTGCACGCCCGCCTCGCGCGCATGGGCCTCCAGGTGCCGGTGGAGAACATCTGGACCTCGGCGCTCGCGACCGCCAAGTTCCTCGACGACCAGCGCCCCGGCGGCACCGCCTACGTCATCGGCGAGGCGGGCCTGACCACCGCGCTGCACGACATCGGCTACGTCCTCACCGACCACGACCCCGACTACGTGGTCCTCGGCGAGACCCGGACGTACTCCTTCGAGGCCATGACCAAGGCCGTCCGGCTCATCAACGCCGGCGCCCGCTTCATCTGCACCAACCCCGACGAGACCGGCCCCTCCCTGGAGGGCCCGCTGCCGGCCACCGGCTCCGTCGCCGCGCTCATCACGAAGGCCACCGGCAAGGACCCGTACTTCGCGGGCAAGCCGAACCCGCTGATGATGCGCACCGGCCTGAACGCGATCGGCGCCCACTCCGAGACCAGCGCCATGATCGGCGACCGGATGGACACCGACATCCTGGCCGGCCTGGAAGCGGGGATGCAGACCTTCCTCGTCCTCACCGGACTGACGACCCAGGCGGAGATCGACCGCTTCCCCTTCCGCCCCTCCAAGATCGTCGACTCGATCGCCGACCTCGTGGACCGGGTGTAGCCGCCGCGCGGGGGCAGCGGTCGAACACCCGACCGGACCCCTGCGGATGCGGGAGCGGGCGAACCGGGTGACCCTGCCAGTACCAGGAGGTCACGATGCGTTCAGGTCCCATTGCTCTCCGTGCCGCAGGGGCGGCCGTCATTCTCGTACTGGCACCCACGGCCGGTACCGCCTTCGCCGGAGGCGACGTCAAGGTCACGGTCACCCCGTCCACCGCCCGCCCCGGTGCGGACGTCGACGTCCGTGTGCAGGGCTGCAAGGGCACGACCGGCGCCGCCAAGTCCAAGGCGTTCGTCGCCGACGCCGAGCTCACCGGCCGTGACGGCGGCGACTACCCCCTCTTCGGCGACACGACGATCAAGTCGGGCATCGAGCGCGGCACCTACAAGGTGAGCGTGACCTGCGACGGCAAGGAGCATCGTGACGTCGGCGTGGTCCACGTCGAGAAGCACAAGCCCGAGCCCACGCACGACCCCACCCACCAGCCGACGCACCAGCCGACGCACCACCCCAGCCCGTATGCCCCGGTCCGGGCCGGTGGCGGCGGCGCGGCCCTGGCGGTCCCGGCGGTACCCGTGGCACCGGGGGTCGCTCAGACCACCAGCGAGAACGGCCTGGGTACGCCGTACACCCTGGTCGGCCTGGGCCTGGCCGCGGTCGCTGCGGTGGCCGTCGCCTTCCGCAGCGCACGCCGCCGCCGGGCGGGCGACTGAGGTGTCCGCCGGATCCGGGAACGGGTCCGACCCCGACACGGGTACTGCTACTGGCACCGGGTCGGGCCACGGGCGGATGGTGACCGGCGCGGCCTGGGCGGTCCTGGTCCTGGGGCTCTGGCTCTGGGGCCGGGAGATCGCCGACGGAGGCGCCCCGGCCCCCGCCAACGGCGACATCGCGGCCGTCGGCCGCCCCCTCGGCGCGCCCCTGCCCCCGGCGCACCGGCCCCTGGCGCCCGCCGAGCCGCGCCGGGTCGAGATCCCCTCGCTCGGGATCACCGCGCCGGTCGTCGGGCGCGGCCTGGACGCGTCGGGCGCGGTCGACCCGCCGCCGTTCGAGATGCCCCATTCGGTCGGCTGGTTCCGTACGGGTACGCAGCCGGGCGCGGAGGGCGCGGCCCTTTTCGTCGGCCACGTCGACACCGAGACCCGGCCCGCCGTCTTCTACGGCCTCAGCGCCGCTCGCCCCGGCGCCACGGTGCGGGTGACCCGTACGGACGGATCGGTCGCCGAATTCACCATCGACGACGTCCGCGTCTATCCCCGGGACCGCTTCGACGCGCGGAAGGTCTACGGACAGCACCAGGCCGACCGGGCCGAGCTGCGCCTGATCACCTGCGGCGGCACCTTCGACCGGGTGACCGGGACGTACACGGCGAACGTGGTCGTCTCCGCGTATCTGACGGGCGCGCGGGCGGGGACGGCGTAACGCCTTCTCGCGGATCGGCGGGTTTGACCACCGACGACCTTCGGCCACTGATCACCGGGGTCACCGGGCCCGGCCGGCGGGCCGCGGTCCGCGCGGCCCGACGGCCGGGCCGGCCTCGACCGCGGGCGCGCGGGCTGCGGGAGGAGCCCGGCGCCGGCGCGGGAGGTTCGGGTTCCGCAACTCTAGAACGGGCGTCAGGCCCGGGCCCAGAGCATGGTTCCGCCGCGCGAAGATCGACTGGTTCCGTACGGGAGTTCAGCCCCCCCGGCAGCCAACGGGCCAGCCGGGATGGGCGGTTGGGGCGGAAGGCGCCGAGCGGCCGGGATGGCCGGAACGTGACCGAGACGCTACGGAGCGGAGTCGTGGCCGGGTGCCCCTTGGTGTACGAAAACGATCGAAGCCCCTCACCATCGGTGAGGGGCTTCGACTGCGCGTGCGCCGCCAGGGACTCGAACCCCGGACCCGCTGATTAAGAGTCAGCTGCTCTAACCAACTGAGCTAGCGGCGCGTGCTGACCTGGATAACTCTACCCGACGCCCAGGGGTGCTCCTGACCAATACCGGTGCTCCCGGCCTGTCGGATGGTCGTATCAGGCCTTCGATCCGTCAAAATGCGATATGTCCGGACAGTTGAGACACTGGCGCCCGTGCACGAGCGCCCAAAGATCTTGACGAGTGTGGAGGGGAATCGCATGAGTGTGCCGGTCTTCGAGGAGTTCGAGCCCGCGGCCGACTGCGGCTGCGCGGGCTGCGCCCAGCAGCGGCGCGATCTTGCCCTGGGCCTGCCCGTCCGCGCGGGCGGCCACCCGGCGGCGCACGGGGCGCGCCGCGCGCTGGTCCTGGTGACCGCGGCGGGCGTGGCCCTCGGCGCCGGGGGCGCGAGCGCGCTGGCCCTGCCGGGGGACGGCCCGACCGCCCCGGCCGGTCTGCTCGCGGACCTGGACGCCGCCGGTCCGGTCGACGACACGCCGCAGGGCGGCGCGGGGCCGCTCCACGGAGCGCCCGGACCGGGCGGCCAGCCGGCGCCCGGCGCGACCCCGACGAACAGTCAGATCTCCACCGGGTCCCTGCGGAAGACCACCCGCGCCGAGATCATCAACCGCGCCAAGCGGTGGGTGAGCGCCCAGGTCCCGTACTCGATGGAGCGGTACTGGTCCGACGGCTACCGCCAGGACTGCTCGGGCTACATCTCGATGGCGTGGAACCTGCGCGGCAACGAGTGGACCGGCAGCCTGGACCGCTTCGGCGAGCGGATCGACCGCACCGAGCTCCAGCCGGGCGACATCCTGCTCTTCCATAACCCGGCCAACCCGACCAAGGGCTCGCACGTCACGATCTTCGGCGGCTGGACCGACTACACCCACACCTCGTACATCGCGTACGAGCAGACCAAGCCGCGCACCCGGCGCCAGGCGACACCGCTGGCGTACTGGAACAACTCCACCCGCTACGTCGCCTACCGCTACAAGGGCGTCGTCAGCGGCGGCAGCGCGGGAGGCGGCTCGTCCACGACGGTCACGCCCTACCCGGGCTCGGAGATGTTCGGGCCCGGCGCGAACAACGCGTACGTCACCCGGCTCGGGCAGCTGCTCGTGCAGCGCGGCGGCAAGAAGTACTACAGCCAGGGCCCCGGTCCGCGCTGGGGCGAGGCGGACCGCCGGGCGGCCCAGGCGTTCCAGCAGGCACAGGGCTGGAAGGGAGCGGAGGCGGACGGGATGCCCGGGCCGCAGACCTGGCGCCTGCTGGTGGCGGGGCAGGGGCGCAGCATCGGCGGTTCGAGTGGTTCGGGGGGCTCGAGCGCGAATGTGCCGGGCTTTCCCGGGCGTGGCTACTTCCGTCCGGGCCAATCCAACGCATATGTGGAGAAGCTGGGCAAACAGCTGGTGAAGCGGGGCTTCGGCAAGCACTACCTGTCGGGTCCCGGTCCGCGCTGGGGCGAGGCGGACCGTCGCAATGTCGAGGCGTTCCAGCGGGCGCAGGGATGGCGCGGCGGCGCGGCCGACGGCTACCCGGGCCCGGAGACCTGGCGGCGCTTGTTCCGATGACCCCGAGAGCATGAGGTGGACTCCATGACCGCAACGACCCCCAACCCGGATTCGGGAGCGGCGGCCAGCCGCGACGCGGCCCGGACGGCCCGCCGTATGACGACGGAGCCGCGCACCCCGAGACCCACGGGCCACCCGCCGGAGCCCGGCGCGGACCGCCCCGAGGGCGCGTGGGTCGGCGAGGAGTGCGCGGGAGGGGGTACGGCGCCTGGGGAGGCGCCGGAGACCGCGGCGGCTCAGGCGACCCCGGGCCCGGGCCCGTCGGCTGTTTCGCTTACGCGCCCGGAGTCTTCGGCCGGGTCGTCTGCGGGGCAGGTGCCGTCGGCTGTTTCGCCTGCGGGCCCGGGCCCGCAGGCTGTTTCGCTGACACGCCCGGGGTCCTCGGCCGGATCGCCTGACGGGCCGGGCCCGTCGGACGCGGCGGCTCCGGCGGAGCCGGGGCCCCACGCCGACGTGCCTCGCTCGGAGAACGGCGCCCCAGGGGCTACCGCGGTGACGGACCGTCATGCTCCGGCCGCAGCCCCCGGGGCCCCGGAGTTCCGGCTCCGGGTGGAGGGTGCCGTCGGTGCGACGCCTTCCGCCGCCCAGTGGGTGGCGCCCCGGCCGGGCGCGGCGCGCGCCCGCGCCGCCACCGCCCCCGGCGGTCCGGCTGCCGAAGCCCGTACGGTCACCCCCGCCGCCCCCAAGCCGGCCCCCCTCCCCACGGCCCCCGGCGCGCCCACCCCCGTGACCCCGGCCGCCCCCACCCCGAAGCCGGCCCCGCTCCCCACCACCCCCCTGGCACCCGCCCCCCACGTCCGACCCGTCTCCACCTCCAAGCCCGCCTCCAAGCCCGCCTCCACGCCCGCCTCCACGCCCGCCTCCACGCCCACCCCCGCCCCCGATCCGCGGCGGCTCGTGCGCGGGAAGGTCGGGGTCGTCGCACTCCCCGTCGCCGCCGAGGCCCCCGTGACCGTCGTGCCCGTCGCGGCCGAGGCGCAGGTCCTCACGCGGCCCCTGGTGCGGCGGAAGAACGTGATCGGGGCCGAGACCACCGGGTCGATCCCCGTGCACCTGCTCTTCCGCGAGGAGCCCGGCGCCGGCGCCCGTACCGACACCGACCGAACCGATGACGACGGCGGGCCCGCCACCGTCGCCATGTCCCCGCCCTCCCCGCCCTCCCCGCCCACCCCCAAGCCCACCATCCCCGCCCCCACCCGCCCCAAGGCCTCCCGCCCCGCGCCCACCGCCGACCCCGAGCTCGTCGAGCGGGAGGGGGCCGTGCTGCCCGGGTGGATCGGGGTCGTCGGCGGGGTGTTCGCGCTCGCCTGGTGTGCCGCGATCCTGTGGTGGACCGGGGCTGTGCCCGACGAGCTCGCGCGGATGCTCGGGCTGCCCCCGCAGCCGTACAACGGCATCCACCTCGGCCAGTGGGCGCTCCTCGCCCTCGGCGTCCTGGCCGCCCTGTTCACCCTCGGCGGCGTCGGCCGCGGCCGGGTCGGTTACGCCTTGGTCCTCACCCTCTTCGGCGAGTACCGCGGGACCGTCCGCCGTACCGGTCTCGTCTGGGTCAGCCCGCTCCTCCTGCGCCGCCGGGTCGACGTCCGCCTCCGCCACTGGCGCAGCGAGCCGCTCCCCTCGGTCGACGCCAAGGGCACCGCGCTGAACGTCGTCGTCCTCGTCGTCTGGCGCATCCGGGACACCGTCCGCGCCGCGCTCGGCGTCGACGGGCACGAGGAGTACCTGCGCGAGCAGGTCGAGGCGGCGATGGCCCGGGTCCTCTCCCAGCTCCCGGCCGACGCCTTCCACGAGGACGCCCCGACCCTGCGCGACGCGGAGGCCGTCGGCGAGGCGCTGACCCGGATGCTCTCCGCCGAGTGCGCCCCGGTCGGCATCGACGTGTTCTCGGCGCAGCCGACCCGGATCGAGTACGCCCCGGAGATCGCGCGGGCGATGCAGCGCCGCCGGATCGCCGCGATCGACGCCAAGCACCGGGACAGCGTGCTGACCTCCGTCGTGGACGCCGTGGACGACGTGGTCCACCGGCTGACCACGCGTGGTCTCGTCGAGCTGGACGACTACGAGCGCAAGGCGCTGGTCAAGGACCTGACGGTGGCGTTCTACACCGGCAGGACCGGTCCGATGGAAGGCGCGTGACCGGTATGGACATGGTGAACTTCCGTCAATACCTTGGTACTTGGTCTAGACCGGAATAGGCACTACCGCACAAGCGAACCACCCAGACGCACCACTCACACGCACCACCCTCCGCACGCGTGCAGCACGGCTCGGAACTCCCCCACGTTCATCAGGAGCGACAGCATGCGCAAAAAGATAGGCGTGGCGGCGGTGGCGCTCGGCGTCGCCGGCGCCGCCCTCTTCGCCACCAGCAGCGCCTCCAGCCACGGATACACCGACTCCCCGATCAGTCGTCAGAAGCTCTGCGCCAACGGCACCGTGACCAACTGCGGCGGCATCCAGTGGGAGCCGCAGTCGGTCGAGGGCCTCAAGGGCTTCCCCGGCGCCGGACCCGCCGACGGCACGATCTGTGCCGGCGGGAACTCCCGGTTCGCCGAGCTCGACGACCCGCGGGGCGGCGCCTGGCCCACCACCAGGCTCACGGCGGGCCAGAGCCACACCTTCCGCTGGCAGTTCACCGCCCGGCACAGCACCACCGACTTCAAGTACTACATCACCAAGAACGGCTGGAACGGCAGCCAGAAGCTCACGAGGGCGGCCCTCGATCCCCAGCCGTTCCTCACCGTCCCGTACAACAACGCGCAGCCGCCGGCCACGCTCTCGCACGCCGGGACCCTCCCGGCGGGCAAGACCGGACGCCATCTGATCCTGGCGGTCTGGACGATCGCGGACACCGGGAACGCGTTCTACGCCTGCTCGGATGTTCAGTTCTGACGTAGCGTCAGTTACCTTCCGGCGTATGACGGACGTCCGGCGTACGACGGAACCCACCGTGGCGGAGCTCGTGCGGAGGCAGTGGGGCGACCACCGGGTCGGACTGAGGGCGCGGAACACGGCCCTCAGCCATCACCAGGTCGCCGCCGGGGCCGCCGCACGGGCCGCGCTCCTCGTCGATCTGCTGCCCCGAGGTGCCGAGCCGCACCTCGGGGTACTCCTCGACAACACACCGGAATTCCCGCTCTGGCTCAGCGCGGCGGCCCTCGCGGGGGCCGCCGTCGCCGGCATCAACCCCACCCGGCGCGGCGCCGAACTGGCCCGCGACATCACGCACACCGACTGCCGCGTCCTGGTCACCCAGCGCGCGTACCTTCCCCTGCTCGACGGGCTTCCCCTGCCGGGCGTACGCGTCCTCGTCACCGACACCGACGCCTACCAGGAGCTGCTCACCCCCTACGAGGGCGCGAAACCGGGCGAGGCCGTCGTCCGCCCCGTGCGGCCCGACAGCCGGATGCTGCTCTACTTCACCTCCGGCTCGACCGGCGCGCCCAAGGCGGCGATCTGCAGCCAGGGCCGGCTCGCGGCCGCCGGACGCTCGCTCGTCGCCCAGTTCGGCGTACGACCCGAGGACGTGCACTACGTCTGCATGCCGATGTTCCACGGCAACGCCGTCATCGCGGACTGGGCCCCGGCGCTCGCCGCCGGTGCGTCCGTGGCGCTGCGGGACCGTTTCTCCGCCTCCGGCTTCCTGCCGGACGTACGGGAGTTCGGCGCGACCTACTTCACGTACGTCGGCCGGGCCGTCCAGTACCTGCTGGCCACCCCGCCCCACCCGGACGACCGCGCGCACCCGCTGCGGCTCGGCTTCGGTACGGAGGCGGGGGCGGTGGACGCGGCCCGGTTCGAGGCCCGTTTCGGGGCCCGGCTCGTCGAGGGCTACGGCTCCTCGGAGGGCGGCGCGGCGATCCCGCGGACGCCGTCCACCCCGGCCGGCGCGATCGGGCGGGCGGCGCCGGGGGACGACCTGGCGGTGGTGGACCCGGAGACGGGGGAGGAGTGCGCGCCCGCGATCCTCTCGCCCGAGGGCCGGCTCCTCAACGCCTCCGCCGCGATCGGCGAGCTCGTCAACCGGGGCCGGAACCCGTTCGAGGGCTACTGGCGCAACCCCGAGGCGGAGGCCGCCCGGCTGCGGGACGGCTGGTACTGGACCGGCGACCTCTTCTACCGGGACGCCGACGGCTTCCTCTACTTCGCCGGGCGCACGGACGACCGGCTGCGGGTCGACAGCGAGAACCTCGCGGCGGCCGTCATCGAGCAGATCCTCGCCCGCTGGGAGCGCGCGGCGGGCGTCGCCGTCTACGCGATACCCGACCCGGTCGCTGGGGACCAGGTGATGACGGCCATCGCCCTGCGCGAGGGCGCTGCCTTCGACCCGGCCGCGTTCGCGGAGTTCCTCGCCGCCCAGCCGGACCTGGGCACGAAGATGCCGCCACGGTTCGTACGGATCGTCCCGAGGCTTCCGCTGACCGCCACCAACAAGATCCACCGCGTGGGCCTGCGCCGGGAGTCCTTCCTCTGTACGGACCCGGTCTGGTGGCGCCCGGCGCCGGGCGACCCGTACACGCGCCTGACCCCGGCGGCGCTCACCGACCTCCGTGCCGCGTACGAGGCCCACGACCGCTCGCCCCTCGGCCACGAGGCCTAAAAGGGGGGTAGGGCCAGGCCTACCCCCGTACACCCACCAGACCGATGGCCGCGCCCCGCGGCCCCCGCCTACCGTGAACCCCATGACGCCCCGAACCCCCTGGCAGGCCCTCACCCGGGCCCGGTATCCGCGGACCCGCTGGCCCTGGCGGTCGGCCGGGTATCTGGCGACCGGGGTGGTGACCGGCGTCCCCGCGCTGCTCGTGCTCGTGGTGCTCGCCGTCTTCTCGCTGGTCCTGGTCGGGCTTCCGCTGCTGCTCCTCGCCGGGGTCGCCCTCGGCGGCCTCGAACGCCGGCGGCTCCGGCTCGTCGACCTCGACCCGGCCGCCGACCCGCACCGGGTCCCGGGCACCCCCGGGCTCGGGGCCTGGCTCCGGGTCCGAGCCCGGGAGCAGGCGACCTGGCGGGAGTTCGCGTACGCCGTCCTGCACGCCACCGTCCTGTGGCCGCTCGACCTGATCGTCCTCGCCGTCGCCCTCGGGCTGCCCGCCGCGCTCATGGCCACGCCCCTCCAGCTCGCCGCCGACGGCCACGAGGCCAAGGTCGTCAAGACCGTCCTGGTCACCTCGTATCCGCAGGCCTTCGCCGCCGCCCTCCTCGGGGTCGTGCTCCTCGTCGCCCTGCTCTACCCGCTGGGCGCGCTCGCCGGGGCCCGCGCCGCGCTGAGCCGGGTCCTGCTCGCGCCCCGCGAGGCCGAGCTGCGCGCACGGATCGGCGAGGTCACCGCCTCCCGGGCCCGGCTCGTCGACGCCTTCGAGGCCGAGCGGCGGCGGATCGAACGCGACCTCCACGACGGCGCCCAGCAGCGCCTGGTCGCCCTCGCCATGACCCTGGGGATCGCCCGGCTCGACGCCCCGCCCGGCCCGCTCGCCGACCAGCTCGCCCGGGCCCACGACGAGGCCGGCCGGGTCCTGACCGAGCTGCGCGATCTCATCCACGGCATCCACCCCCAGGTCCTCGCCGACTACGGCCTCGGCGCGGCCCTCACCGACGCCGCCGACCGCTCGGCCGTCCCCGTCACCACAGACGTCGAACTGCCCCGGCTGCCCACGGCCGTGGAGAGCGCCGGATACTTCGCCGTCAGCGAGGCCCTCGCCAACATCGGCCGGCACAGCGGCGCGGGCCGCGCGACCGTCACCGCCCGGTACGGCGACGGCTCCCTGACGCTCACGGTCGAGGACGACGGGCGCGGCGGGGCCGATCCGGGCCGCGGCACCGGGCTCACCGGACTCGCCGACCGGCTCGCCGTCCTCGATGGCACACTGACGATCATGAGCCCGCCGGGTGGGCCGACCGTCCTACGAGTGGAGATCCCGTGCCGACCGCTGCCCGAGACCGAGACCGCGCCCTCCGGGTCGTCCTCGCCGAGGACAGCGTCCTCCTCCGCGAGGGCCTGATCGGGCTGCTCGCCCGTTTCGGCCACGAGGTCGTCGCCGCCGTCGGCGACGCCGACGCGATGCGTGCGGCGGTCACCGCGCACGATCCGGACATCGTCGTCACCGACGTCCGGATGCCGCCCGGTTTCCAGGACGAGGGGCTCCGCGCCGCCGTCGCCCTGCGCGCCGAACGCCCGGACCTGCCCGTCCTCGTCCTGAGCCAGTACGTCCAGCGGACCTACGCCGCCGACCTCCTGGACGCCGGCGACGGCACCGGCGTCGGCTATCTCCTCAAGGACCGGGTCGGCCAGGTCGAGGAGTTCCTGGACGCCCTGGTCCGGGTCGCCGACGGCGGCACGGTCGTGGACCCGGAGGTCGTACGGCAGCTGCTGCGGCGCCGCCGCGATCCGCTGGCGGCGCTGACCCCGCGCGAGCGCGAGGTCCTCGGGCTCGTCGCCGAGGGGCACTCCAACGGGGAGATCGCCCGCCGGCTCGTCGTCACCGAGGCGGCCGTCGGCAAGCACATCGGCAACATCCTGGGGAAGCTGGACCTGCCGCCGGCGGAGGAGACCCACCGCCGGGTCCTCGCGGTCCTCACGTATCTGCGGGCCTGACGCTCTTCGGGACACGAAGAAGCCCCCCGCTTCCGCGAGGGGCTTCTTCCGTCTGTGCGCCGCCAGGGACTCGAACCCCGGACCCGCTGATTAAGAGTCAGCTGCTCTAACCAACTGAGCTAGCGGCGCCTGCTGACAGAGAAAATACTACCTGGTCCTCGGGGGTGGTTCCGACCACCACTCCTGAGGGCCGGGTCACACCGCTCCGATCCGCTCCGTCCGGCGCTGACCTGCTCAGATCGCCAGGGAGAGCACCACCGGAGCCGCTCTGCGGTTCAGCGTGTCGGCCGCCGCGCGCAGCCGGTGGGCGTGCTCGATCGGCAGCGAGAGCGCCAGGCAGCCCACGGCCGCGCCGGCCGTCAGCGGCACCGCCGCGCAGACCGTGCCCACCGCGTACTCCTGGAGGTCGAGCACCGGGACCGTCGCCGGCTGGCTGTCCAGCTTGGAGAAGAGCACCTTCTCGTTGGTGATCGTCCGGGAGGTGAGCCGGGCGATCTTGTGGCGCGAGAGGTGGTCCCTGCGGCCGTTCTGGTCCAGCTGGGTCAGCAGGCACTTGCCGACCGCGCTGGCGTGCGCGGCCGAGCGGAAGTCCACCCACTCGTTGACCTTGGGCGTGCGCGGCCCGTCGGCGAACTGGGTGATCTTCACCTCGCCGTCGATGTACCGGCTGATGTAGACCGCGGCGCCGACGGAGTCGCGCAGTTCGGTCAGCGTCTCCTGGAGCTTGCCCTCGAGCGCCTCGCGGCGGGTGAGGCCGGAGCCCAGGAGGACCAGGGAGTCGCCGATGACATAGGCGCCGTCGGCGACCTGCTCGACGTACCCCTCGCGTCGGAGCATGAGCAGCAGAGAGGACAGATGGGCGACGGGCAGACCGGTCTCACGAGCGATCTGGACGTCCGTCACCCCGCCACCGTGCCGTGAGACCGTCTCAAGGACGCGCAGGGCGTATTGCACCGAGTGGAACGGCGCAGTGGGCTCGGGCTTCAGCGCCACGGTTTCCCCCTACCAGGTTGTGACCGCAAGCTTCCGTACCACGATAGCCGTCAAGCTCCCTTTTCGGGGCGGCTGTTGGCGAGATTGATGCGGCGCCCCAGCGCCGTACGCTGGGGCGCATCACCTTGGCATATGCCATAGTCAAAGAACCTTACGAGAGCCTCAGGTCAGAGCACCGCGCCGAGAAACTCGCGAGTACGCGCGTGCTCAGGATCCGAGAAGATTTTTTCCGGAGAACCGGACTCGATCACCCGTCCCGCGTCGAACATCAGGACCTCGTCCGAGATGTCCCGGGCGAAATTCATCTCGTGCGTCACACAGATCATGGTGATGTCGGTCGTCGACGCGATCTCCCGGAGCAGATCGAGGACGCCGGCCACCAGCTCGGGGTCGAGAGCGGAGGTCACCTCGTCGAGCAGGAGCACCTTCGGCTCCATCGCGAGCGCCCGTGCGATCGCGACCCGCTGCTGCTGCCCGCCGGACAACTGCGCGGGCCTGGCCTCGCACTTGTCCGCGAGACCGACCATGTCGAGCAGTTCCCTGCCGCGCGCCTCGGCCTCCTCGCGGCTCTTGCCGAGGGTCCGGACCGGCGCCTCGGTGATGTTGCGCAGGACGGACATGTGGGGGAAGAGGTTGAAGTGCTGGAAGACCATGCCGATCTTCTTCCGCACCTCGCGCCGGTGCTTCTCGTCGGCCGGGTAGAGCTTCCCGCCGTTGACCCGGATGGTGCCGGCGTCGGGCTTCTCCAGGGTCATCAGGAGCCGCAGGATCGTCGTCTTACCGGAACCGGAGGGTCCGATCAGGGTGACGTGCTTGCCGGTACGGACCGAGAAGTTGAGATCGTCGAGGACCGTCTGGTCCCCGAAGCGCTTGGTGACGTTCTCGAAGCGGATGAGCTGTTCAGTGGGCAAGGCGGCGCTCCAGGGTGCGGACGAGAAGGGAAGCGGGATACGCGATCAGGACAAAGGCCACCCCGACCACCGTGAGCGGCTCGGTGTACTGGAAGGTGGCGGCGGACTCCAACCGGGTCTGCTGGAGGAGTTCGAGCACACCGATTCCGGCCAGGATCGGGGTGTCCTTCAGCATCGCGATGACGTAGTTGCCGAGCGCGGGCGTGATCCGGCGCAGGGCCTGCGGCAGGATCACCGTCAGCCAGATCCGGTGGCGCGGCAGGCTCAGCGCCTTCGCCGCCTCCCACTGCCCGACCGGTACGGCGTCGATGCCGGCCCGGTAGACCTGCGCGGTGTACGTCGAGTAGTGCAGCCCGATCGCGAGCGTGCCAGTGGCCAGCGCGGAGAACTGCACGCCCCACTCCGGCAGCACGAAGAAGAGGAAGAAGAGCTGCACGAGCAGCGGAGTCGTACGGACGAACTCGGTCACCGCCTGCACCGGCCAGCGCACCAGCCTGCTGCGGGCCCGGAAGCCGAGCGCCCAGACCAGGCCGAGCGAGAACGAGATCAGCGAGCCGAGCACCAGGACCTGGAGGGTGACGAGCACCCCGTCCCAGAAGCGCGGCAGGAAGTCCACGACCGCGGACCAGTCCCAGTTCACTTGGCCACCACCCCCAGGTTCGCCTTGGTGCGCCTCTCCAGCGCCTTCATGGAGCGGGTGATCGCGAGCGCGATCACGAAGTACACGAGCAGGGTGACCGTGTAGATCCCGCCGCTCTCCTGGGTCGCGAGCCGCACCAGGTACGCGGCGAAGGAGACGTCCCCGACGCCGAGCAGCGAGACCAGGGCGGTGCCCTTGAGCAGCTCGACCAGCAGGTTGCAGAAGGACGGGATCATCTCGGGCACGGCCTGCGGCAGCAGCACGAGCCGCAGCCGCTGCCAGGGCGTGAGGCTGAGCGCGATCCCCGCCTCGCGCTGCGCGTCGGGCACGGCGTTGAGGGCGCCGCGCACGATCTCGGCGCCGTACGCCCCGTAGGAGAGGCCGAGCGCGAGGATCGCCGCCCACATCGGGACGAGCTGCCAGCCGACCAGTGGCGGCAGGACGAAGAACAGCCAGAACATCAGGATCAGCGCGGACGTGCCGCGGAAAACCTCGGTGTAGAGCCCGGCCAGGAAGCGGACGGCGCGGGAGCGGTGCGTACGGGCGGTGCCGACGGCGAAGGCGACCACGGCGGCGAGCGCGGTGGAGGCGATCAGGAGCTGGAGGGTGATCCAGATGCCGGGCAGGACCCAGTTCTGCCAGAGTCCGGCGGTCATCGGCACAGCTCCTCGGCGGTCAGCGTGGTCATCTCGGCCTCCGTGAAGCCGAAGCGCCGCATGATCCGGAAGAGTTCGCCGCTCTTCTTCATGCGGTGCAGCTCGGTGTTGAAGGCGTCCCGCAGGGCGGTGTCGGTGGGGCGGAAGGCGAAGCCGCCGCCGTCGACCTTCCGCTTGCCGTCGACGACGGCGGCGAAGGGCGCGGTGGCCTCCGCCTTGCTGGACTTGCGGACCACCGAGCGGGCGGTCAGCGCGGTGCCGGCGAAGACGTCGACGCGACCGGACTCGACCGCGTTCAGGCCGGCGACCTGGTCCTGGAGGATCACGATGTCCTTCTCCGGGTAGCCGGCGGCGACCGCGTACGCGATCTCGGCGTACCCGCTGCCGGTCGCGAAGCGGGCCTTGGAGCGCACCACGTCCTCGTACGAGTTGAGGTTCTTCGGGTTGCCCTTGCGGACGATGAAGGAGTCGAGCATCTGGTACTCGGGGTCGGCGAAGACCACCTGCGCGCAGCGCTCCTTGTTGATGTACATCCCGGCCGAGACGACGTCGAACTGCTGCGAGCCGAGTCCGGGGATGAGCGAGGCGAAGTCCGTGGCGACCGGCTGGACGTCCTGGATGCCGAGCCGCCCGAAGATCACTCGGGCCAGCTCGGGGGCCTCGCCGGTGAAGGCGCCCTGCTCGTCGACATAGCCGTACGGCACCTCGCCCGCGATGCCGAGGCGGACGGTGCCCTGGGATCTGAGCCGGCCGAGGGTGTCGCCGGAGGCGACCCGGGCGCACCCGGCCGCCGCGGTCGTCGCGGCGGCCGCCGTCCCCCACAGGACCGTCCGCCGTCGTATCTGGTTCGTTGATCGAGGCATGGGCGCGCGGCTACCCGAAGCCGAACGGGTCATTCCTTCGGAATAACCGGAGACTGCCTCCTGTTCTGGTCCTGCGTACACACGTCTGAGCGCAGAAGGGTCGGCACACGGTGAGCGACGCGATTCGGGGCACGGCACACGGGGACTCGCCCGTGCCGCTGTCCGTACTGGACCTGGTGACCGTCGGCAGCGGCAGGACCGCGAGCCAGGCGCTGGCCACCAGCGTCGAGATCAGCAAGCTCGCCGAGCGCCGCGGCTACCACCGGCACTGGGTCGCCGAGCACCACTCGATGCCCGGCGTCGCCTCCTCCTCGCCGGCCGTGATCCTGGCCCACCTCGCCGCGCACACCGAGCGCATCCGGCTCGGCTCGGGCGGCGTCATGCTGCCCAACCACGCCCCGCTGGTGATCGCCGAGCAGTTCGGCACGCTGGAGGCCTTGGCCCCCGGCCGCGTCGACCTCGGCCTGGGCCGCGCCCCCGGCACGGACGGCGCCACGGCGGCCGCTCTCCGCCGGACCCGGACCCTGAACGAGGGCGCGGACGACTTCCCGCAGCAACTGGCCGAGCTGACCCGGTTCCTGGACGACGACTTCCCTGACGGCCACCCGTACTCGCGCATCCACGCCGTGCCCGGACCGGTGCAGGGGCCCAAGGGGCGGCCGCCGATCTGGCTGCTCGGCTCCTCCGGCTTCAGCGCGCGCCTCGCCGGCACGCTCGGGCTGCCCTTCGCCTTCGCCCACCACTTCTCCGCCCAGAACACGATCCCGGCGCTCGACCTCTACCGGGACTCCTTCCGCCCCTCGGCGGTCCTCGACGCGCCGTACGCGCTCATCGGCGTCGCCGCGCTGGCCAACGACGACGCCAAGGAGGCCCGCCGCCAGGTCCTCACGGGCGCCCTGTCGATGCTGCGGCTGCGCACCGGCCGGCCCGGCCTGATCCCGACGCCCGAGGAGACGGAGGCGTACCCCTTCAGCCCGACGGAGCGGGAGTTCGTGGAGAGCTGGCTCGCGAACATCGTGCACGGCACGCCGGACGAGGTACGGACCGGTCTGGACGATCTGCGCAAGCGGACCGGGGCCGACGAGCTGATGATCACGGCCAACGCGCACGGCGGCGATGTCCGGCTGCGGAGCTACGAGTTGATCGCCGACGCGTACGGGATGCCGCATCTGGACTGACGTCCCCAGGGCCTGTCCCAGCCGCCTCCGGCGCGAATTCCTTGGTCGGCTGGTTCAGTCCGGAACCGTCGACTCCGTTCCCATAAAGGAACCTTAAACCGCTCGTCACCCATGGTGGCGGGCGGTTCGTTTTTGTGCTGCACCGCTCTGACAAGGGTTTTCTCCCGCCAATTGGTCTAGTCCTTGATCTGGTTCAGACCATTGACGTGCTGTTCACGCAGCGGCTATCACTTTGCCAACCGCCGTACCACGTACCCCTCGTATCCCCCTCGGAGGCCGCACGTGCACCCCCGTAAGCCCTTGATCGCCGCGCTCGTGAGCACGGCCCTCGCCGCAGGCGCGCTCGCCGCGACCGTCGGCATCGGCTCCGCCTCGGCAGCCGGCTCCGCCACCACCGCCACGGCGGCCGCCGACGGCAACGTCCGCATCGCGTACTACGACCAGTGGAGCGTGTACGGCAACGCCTTCTACCCCAAGCACCTCGACACTCGGGGCATCGCGAGCAAACTGGACATCATCAACTACTCGTTCGGCAACATCCACCCCACTGAACTCACCTGTTTCGAGGCCAACAAGGCCGCGGGTGACGACAACAACCCCAACGCGGGTGACGGTGCGGGCGACTCCTACGCCGACTACCAGAAGTCCTTCGGCGCGGCCGACAGCGTGGACGGCGTCGCCGACACCTGGAACCAGCCGATCGTGGGCGTCTTCAACCAGTTCAAGGAGCTGAAGGCGAAGTACCCCCACCTGAAGATCAACATCTCGCTCGGTGGCTGGACCTACTCCAAGTTCTTCCACGACGCGGCCAAGACCGACGCCAGCCGCAAGAAGCTGGTCTCCTCCTGCATCGACCAGTACCTCAAGGGCAACCTCCCGGTCGAGGGCGGCTACGGCGGCCCCGGCACCGCGGCCGGCATCTTCGACGGCATCGACATCGACTGGGAGTACCCCGGCTCCTCCGGCGGCCACCTCGGCAACCACTACGGCCCCGAGGACAAGCAGAACTTCACGCTCCTGCTCGCCGAGTTCCGCAAGCAGCTCGACGCGTACGGCGCGGCCAACGGCGGCAAGAAGTACATGCTGACCGCGGCTCTCCCGGCCGGCCAGGACAAGATCAAGTACATCGAGACGGACAAGATCGGCGCGTACCTCGACTACGCGAACATCATGACGTACGACATGCACGGCGCCTGGGACGGCGACGGGCCGACGTACCACCAGTCGCCGCTCTACTCCGGCGCGAACGACCCGACCGACCCCATCGCGCCGGGCACCGAGAAGTACTCGATCGACAACGCGATCGACTCCTGGATCGACGGCAAGCCGGCCTACGGCATCGCGGGCGGCTTCCCGGCCAACAAGCTGACGCTCGGCTACGAGTTCTACTACCGCGGCTGGAAGGGCGTCCCGGCGGGCTCCGCCAACGGCCTCGCCCAGTCCGCGACCGGCGGCTCCAACGCCCGCCCGCTCAGCCAGCAGGCCGGCATCGCCCACTACAAGGAGCTCGGCGGCGTCGTCGACAACGCGGCGAGCACCTTCTGGGACGACCAGGCCAAGTCCTCGTACTTCTACAAGGACGGCGAGTTCTTCACCGGCCTGAACCAGAAGTCGATCCAGGCCCGGGTGGACTACGGCAAGCAGCGTGGTCTGGCCGGCGCGATGATGTACTCGCTCCTCGGCCTGGACAACAACATCACCCTGCTGAACCAGATCAACGACGCGCTCGGCGCCACCACGACCCCGCCGACCACGCCGCCCACCACCCCGCCCACGACGCCTCCGACCACCCCGCCCACGACCCCGCCGACCACGCCGCCCACCGGCTGCGGCTCGGTCCCGGCGTACGTCGCCGGCACGGTCTACAACGGCGGCACCGTCGTCTCCCACAACGGCCGTAAGTGGCTCGCCCAGTGGTGGACGCAGAACGAGACGCCGGGCACGACCGGCGAGTGGGGCGTCTGGAAGGACCAGGGCGCCTGCTAGCTCCCCGCTGAACCACCCATGAACCGCTGCCCCCGCCCGGAATGTCCCTCCGGCCGGGGGCAGTTCCATGCCCGCTGTCAGACGGGAAGCGGCGAGGTGCCGATCAACTCCGCGATACGGTCCGGGGACACCGCCCGCGAGTACAGCCAGCCCTGCCCGGTGTCGCAGCCGATCCGCCGCAGCCGGGTCGCCTGCCCCGAGGTCTCCACGCACTCGGCGGTGACCGTCAGACCGAGCCGGTGCGCCAGCTGGACCAGCGCCTCCACGATCAGCTCGTCCGCCGGGTTGGCGTGCGCCTCGTCCTGGAAGCCGCGGACGAACGACCCGTCGAGCTTGAGGACCGAGACCGGGAGCCGGCTCAGATACGCCAGGTTCGAATAGCCGGTGCCGAAGTCGTCGATGGCGATCCGCACACCCATGTCGCTCAGCGCCTGGAGCGCCTGGAGCGGCCGGCCCGCCGAGCCCATCACCGCGGACTCGGTCAGCTCCAACTGCAGCAGATGCGGCGCGAGTCCGGTCTCCGCCAGGATCCCCGCCACGTCCGCCACCAGGTCGGAGTCCCAGACCTGCCGTACGGCCACGTTGACGCTCACGAACAGCGGCCGCTCGCGCGGATGGTCCTTCTGCCACTGCCTGGCCTGCCGGCACGCGGTCCGCAGCACCCACCGCCCGAGCTCGACGATCGACCCGTCCTCCTCGGCGATCCCGACGAACCGATTCGGCGCGAGCGTGCCGAACTGCGGGTGGTTCCAGCGCACCAGTGCCTCCACCCCGCGCACCGCGCCGTCCGCGAGCCCGACCAGCGGCTGGTACTCAAGCCCGAACTCCCCACGCTCCACGGCGGGTCGGAGCGTGGAGGAGAGCGCCTGCCGGGTCATCCGGTGGGCGTTGCGCTCGGGGTCGAAGAGCGTCCAGCGGGCCTTGCCGTCGGCCTTCGCCCAGTACAGCGTGGTGTCGGCGGCCTGCATCAGGCCCGTCGCGGTCGTCCCGCGCGCGCCCCGCTCCACCACCCCGATCGAGGCGGAGACGGAGAGCCGCTGCCCGGCCAGGTCGAAGGGCTGCTGGAGCGCGCAGAGCACCGACTGGGCCAGATCCGCCAGCTGTTCGGTCCCGGTGGACTCCTCGACGAGGATCGCGAACTCGTCGCCGCCGAGCCGCGCGACCAGGTGCCCGCCGCTCCTGGTGTACCCGTCGTTGTCCGCGCACTCCGTCAACCGGGCGGCCACGGCGGCGAGAAGACGGTCCCCGACGCGGTGGCCGAGGGTGTCGTTGACCGCCTTGAAGCCGTCGAGATCGAGGTAGCAGAGACCGATCCGCCCTGTTCCGCCATGCCCGTACGACTCGTACGAAGATCGGAACTCGCCCGACTCGTCGTCCTGGCCCGCCGCGGCCTCAAGGGCGGCCGAGAGCCGCTCGAAGAAGAGGGTCCGGTTGGGCAGCCGGGTCACCGGGTCGTGCATCTGGAGATGGCGCAGCCGGGCCTGGAGCTCGCGCCGGTCGCTGATGTCCGCGATGGAGAGCAGGACTCGGGGGCTGTCGGGCACGGGCGAGACGGTGACCTCGGCCCAGAGCGAGCGCCCGTCGGGGTGCTTGAGCCGGCGCGTGCAGCGGAAGCGGGAGCGGCGGCCGCGCAGCACCTCGCGGTACGCGTGCCAGGTGCGGCCGTCGGAGGCGAGGTCGACGAGGTCGGCGGCGGCCTGCTCGCGGAGGGCCGCGCCCTCGGTGCCGAAGAGGGTGCCGAGCGCGTCGTTGGCGGAGACGACGAGACCGTCCTGGTCGACGACGGCCATGGCGAGCTGTGCGGCGCGGAAGGCGGCGCGGTAGTCGCGGAGTTCGGCGTCGCAGGGGTGGGCGGGCGCGTCGTCGGGGCGACCGGACTCGGGGTGGCCGTCGGGGTGCGCGTCCGGGTGGCCGTCCGGGTGGCCGTGGTGACGCTCCGTGATCGTCGGCGCGGCCTCCCGACCGGCTGAGAGCCGGGTGTGCACCGGTCCTTCGGGGGTTCCGCTCACCGCTCGCTCCCGTTGTGGTCGGGCCGTTCAGACGTGGTCGGGATGGGGTCGGCCAAGGAAAGTGTGCCGATCATAGAGGCACCCCAGGGGGCCGTTCCAGCTTCATGGGCGGCCGGCGGCCCGGTGGACGCCCCGAGCCACCTCCCGACGCGGCCCGGCCGATCGTTTCTGCGCGGGTCTGACGCGGGACGGCGGGGGCCTGACCGATTGTGACGTTCCGTGAGTCGTTGAGGGCGCGTGTCGCGTCGACCCCGTGATTGCGCGCTCACCCGACTGGGGCAGCGGAAAAGTGCGAAACACCGCAAACCATCACAAGGTGGTTGAGGTGTCCCGCATTCCGCAGCCGGAGGTCCACGTGAGGGGTCAGCAGCCACCCGGGGGAGTGGACCGCGCACGGCTTCGTGCCTCCGCCGCGGCCTTCACCTCCCTCGTGGCGCTCGCCGCGACCGGGCTCGTGGCGGGCCCCGCCGTGGGCGCCGCGGCGGCGGGCCCGTGCGCCCTGCCCCGTACCGCCGCGCACCACTCGCTCGGCCTCGACACCTGGAACGGCGCGTACCCGAAGCCGGTCCGCTCGCTCGACGCGGTCATGGTCTTCCTGTCGTTCCCCGACTCCGAGCCGCTGACCACGACCGAGGAGTTGGCCGCCGACCACTTCCCCGGGACCAGCGAGTTCTTCCGGAACGCCTCGTACGGCCGCTTCGCGCTGCGCGCGGACACCCGGGCGGAGTGGACCGAGATGCCGAAGGAGTCGACGGCGTACGCCATACGGCGTGACTGGGACGCGGCGAAGCGGACGGCGTATCTGCGCGACGCGCTGGCGGCGGCGGACGACAAGGTCGACTTCGCGCGCTACGACATCGTCTATCTGGTCGCCGACCCCGACGCCCCTGGCGTGGACTCCGACGCCACCAAGGTGGTGAACCTGGAGCAGCCGCTCACGGTGGACGGCAAGGAGATCGAGCGGGTCGTCACCGTCTTCGAGCGGCACCCGCCCGACCGCAACGTCCTCGCGCACGAGACCGGGCACGTCTTCGACCTGCCGGACCTCTACCACCGGCCCGTGGACGGAAAGGGCGACTGGGACACCCATGTGGGGGACTGGGACGTCATGGGCAGCCAGTTCGGTCTCGCGCCGGAGCCCTTCGGCTGGCACAAGTGGAAGCTGGGCTGGCTCGACCGGAGCCAGGTGACCTGCGTCCAGGGGCCGGGCAGCCGCCTGTTCAGCCTGGAGCCGCTGGCGGCGGCGCCGGTGGCCGGCGGTTCGCTCGGCAACCGGCTCGCGGTCGTCCGTACGGGGGTGGGGACCGCGCTCGCGATCGAGGCGCGCGGCGCCACCGGCAACGACCGGGACACCTGCGCGGAGGGCATCCTGATCTACCGCGTACGGAACGAGGCGGCGTCCGGCGACGGCCCGATCGAGGTCGTGGACACCCATCCGCGGACCGAGGCCTGCTGGGACCGGTCGGTCTACCCGCCGCTCGCGGACGCGCCGCTGGGTGTGGGCGAGACGTTCACGGTGCCGGGCGAGGGCACACGGGTGGAGGTCGCGGACCGGACGGCGGCGGGGGCGTGGACGGTGAAGGTGACGGTGCCGCCGACGTCGTCGTGAGGGACGGATGAGAGCAGCAAGAAGGCCCCCCGCTTGCGCGAGGGGCCTTCTTCGTCTGTGCGCCGCCAGGGACTCGAACCCCGGACCCGCTGATTAAGAGTCAGCTGCTCTAACCAACTGAGCTAGCGGCGCCTGCTGACGTCGTAGACCTTAGCACCCTGATCGGCGCCAGGAAAAATCGAAATACGCACGTCGGCGGCGGAGGCCGCGCGGACCGCCCGGACACAGGCCCAGAGCATGACCTCGGGCCCCGGCAGCCAGGGGTGCCGGGTGTCCGGGGCGACGACCCAGCGGGGGCCGCCGGCCGGGGCGGGGGTGAGCGGGGGGATCGTGACGGCGTCCCCGAGGCCGTGGCAGAGCGGGGGCGGAACGGAGTCGCCCCACTCCTCCCAGTGCAGCAGGGCCGGTAACCGCTGGGCGGTCCCGGGCGCGGCGAAGAGCAGCATCCGGCCCCGGTGGACGGCGACGGGCCCGGATCCGGGGCCCTCCGCCCAGAGCCGGTCGAGCATCCGGCGCCCGAAGGTGCTGTCCACGTTCACGACGTCGAAGACCGCCCCGCAGGGCAGGACGGCGGGGGCGGCGGGCCGGCCCTCCCAGAGCGCGAGCGTGGAGCGCGGGAACGCGGCGGCGGAGGCGAGCCAGTCGGCGCCCGGAGCGGTGACATGGGCGGAGTGGTGGCGCCGCTCGTCGGGGTCCCGCAGGAACCGGAAGATGTCCTGCCGCTCGCTCCGCCGCTCGTCGGTGTCGCTCTGGGCCGGACTCAGCGGGGTCTCGTCTCGTAGCCATGCGCTCATGACCCAAGATCTACCGGCAGTGACGGAACTGTTTCCCAGTGTTGCCAAAAACCCGGACAGGGCACGTGCCGGGGGAGTATCTTTCGCCCCGGCATATGCCAGACGGGTCGGTTGCCGGACGGGTCAGTCGTCGGTCGGCGTCCCGCCGGCGCGGAGCAGATCCCGACCGAAGTCGATCATCCGGCGGGCGTAGTCCTCGGTCCACTCCGCCCGCTCGGCGACGTCCGCCGCCGTCAGCCGGTCGAAGCGGCGCGGGTCGGCCAGCTGGGCCGCCGCCATCGCCTGGAACTCGATCGCCCGGTCCTTCGCCGCGCGGAACGCGAGCGTCAGCTCGGTCGCCCGCGCCAGCAGCTCGCGGGGGTCGTCGAGCGACTCCAGGTCGAAGAAGTGCTCCGGGTCCGCGGTCGCCTCGGCGGGCTCGAAGACCAGCGGCGCCGGCCGGAGCCGCCGTTGCCCGTTCCGCTCCGCGGATTCCGCCATGGTCCTTCTCCTCCTCGCACGCGCACGGCCCGGAGTTCCGGGCCTCCCTCCATTGTCCCGCGCCGCGCAAGAGGGCGAGGCGCGGGGCGGGTACGGAGGCGGGCTCGCGGCGGGCGCTCAGCCGTCGAGGCCGCCCAGGTACACCGCGAGCCCGCCGAAGAACTCATGTTCGGCGTCGACCCCGGGCGCGTCCCGGGCCGCCTCGGTCATGAACGGGAAGTGCTCGTGCGGCAGCTCGGCGATGGTGCTCGTGCCCGCGCCGGCGAGGGAGCCGAGGTGTTCGAGCTGGATGGCGCCGACGACGTACGCGACGAGTCCGCGCAGGGCGACGACCCGCCGCTCGCCCTCGATGCCCGCCTCGGCGAGGAGCCCGAGGACCGACTCCGACCAGCGCAGCAGACCGGGCAGCCGGTGCCGGTGGCTGAGGGT
This sequence comes from Streptomyces sp. NPDC026092, assembly GCF_040638605.1. Lineage (NCBI taxonomy): Bacteria > Bacillati > Actinomycetota > Actinomycetes > Kitasatosporales > Streptomycetaceae > Streptomyces > Streptomyces sp. NPDC026092. Next base: position 69,099 of record NZ_JBEZYN010000012.1, on the reverse strand, counting down.
CAGCGGGACGGCGGCCGGGTGCTCGATCGCGCTCGTGCGGAGCCGGGCGACCATGACGACGACCCGGTCCCGCCAGGGCGGTCCCGCGGGGGGCGGGGTCGGGTCGACGGAGCTCAGGACGCGTTCGGCGACGAGGCCCTCCAGTTCGTCGCGGTCGGCGACGTACCGGTAGAGCCCCATGGTGCTCATCCCGAGCTCCTTGGCGACGGTGCGCATCGAGAGGCCGGGGAGCCCGTCGCGGTCGATGACGGCGAGGGCGGCGGCGGCCAGGTGGTCCGGGGTGAGGGAGCGGGGGCGCGGCATGGGTTGACAGCGTACGCCCTACGCCTATGGTGTTAGGAGTACGCCGTACGCCTACGGTTTCAGGGCGACGGCCGCGCGCCTACAAGGAGGTTTCACCCGTGCTCGCACCTGGCGCCCGCGTTCCCGTCAGCACGCTCGACCCGGTCCTCGGCCCTCCGGTCGCCGTTCCGGACCCCGACCCCGAGCGGCTGGTCCATCTCCAGTTCCGGCGCTTCGCCGGCTGCCCGATCTGCCACCTCCACCTGCGGTCCTTCGTCCGCCGGTACGAGGAGATCGAGGCGGCCGGGATCCGCGAGGTCGTGGTCTTCCACTCCCCGCCGGAGGAACTCCACCCGCACCTGGACGGCCTGCCGTTCCCGGTCGTCGCCGACCCCGGCAAACGGCTCTACGAGGCCTTCGGGGTCGAGTTCTCGCCCCGCTCACTGTTCTCGCCGCGAGCCTTGGCGCCCGTGGCGCGGGCGATCGCCCTCGGTACCGGAGACATCCTGCGCGGCCGTCAGCGCCCGCCGCGCCTGAGGCCGCGGGGCGGACGCTTCGGCCTCCCCGCCGACTTCCTGATCGGCGCCGACGGCCGCGTGGCCGCCGTGAAGTACGGCGTCCACGCCGACGACCAGTGGCCCCTCGACGAACTCCTCACCCTGGCCACCACGACGAGGCGCACCGCGACGAAACGCTGACCTCAGGGCGTCTTCGAGAGGGCCAGTTGCGCTCTGGCTGGATCGGTTGAACCGAGCGACGAAGAAGCGTGGAATCTTGAGGCTTTGAAAATCTTCAAGGAATCCCACGCTCTACAGGCATCTTGAGCGCCTGAGGGCTGTCCTGTACGTCGGCTGTGCTGTGCCTCGAGACCGGCTCGATCGGGTCAGGATCGCAGCCGACTGAAGAGATCGTTCGATGCTACGTACGACCAGCTGACCGAGCGGGCTGGTCGGGGGCATTTCATGCGAGCAGGACGGGACGCCGTGGCCGGCTGGCGTATCCCGGACTTGATGAACCTACGGCCGCCACGAGACACGGTGGTTGGACCAGAAGTCCCACGTGGACATCATCGCCTCCCAGCCGTCCGGGAATTTGACCGTGACGCCCAGCTGGACCGGTTCTGTCGACGGGTGGTCGTCCAGGAGGTCGGCGACGCCTGCGCGGCAGACGACGATGCAGGCGTGGCGGTGGCGGGAGGCCAGGACGCACAGGCGGCCGGTCTCCAGGTGGAAGGCCGTGGCGTCCGGGCGGCCCGACAGCGGGTGGAGGACGACCGTCACGTCGTACTCGCGGCCCTGGAGACGGTTCGCCGTGTCCACGGTCACGCCCGCGACGCCCAGCTCCGCGAGGGCCGCGCGGACCGCCGCCGCCTGGTCGCGGTGGGCCGTGCCGACCGCGACCCGGTCCGGGGTCAGCGGCACCGGCTCCGGCCCCCGCTCGCTCACCGCCGCGCCGCCCCGGTCCAGGAGCCGCCGCACCACCAGCGCGACCGCCCGGATCGCCTCCGGGTCCGTGCGCGGAGTGTGCCGGGCCGGCAGTTCGAGCAGGCCCCAGCCCGACTCCGCCGCCTCGTCCAGGACCCGGTCGGGGCCCGAGCCGTCCGACGGCACCCCGAACGTCAGGCGCCGGTCACCGTGGTCCGTACCGCTGCGGAACCGGGTGTACGGGTAGAACGCGTCGGACACCAGCGGCGCCGCCGACGCGGGCAGCCGCCAGGACACCGGCAGCCGGTGCTGCGGCAGCTCCGGGTTGTGCGCCAGGAGCGTGGAGACCGCGGACGCCGACGGGTCGTACGACAGGCCCGCCCACTGCTCCGCGCCCACCACCGAGAACGGGTCCAACTGGCCCGGGTCGCCCACGAACAGCGCCCGCTCGAAGAGCCCCGCCACCGCGAGCAGCGCGTCCGAGCGCATCTGGTACGCCTCGTCCACGATCGCGTGCGCCCACGGCTCGACGTTCTTCACGTGCGCCCACTTCGCGGCCGTCGAGATCGTCACCGGCAGCCCCGCCAGCTCCCCCGCCTTCGCCGACTTCCGTACGTTCTCCAGGCCGTCGAGCGCCTTGTCGTACGGATCGCTGTCGTTCGAGTGCAGCCGCCCCACGTCCAGGTCCGGCTGCTTCTCCGCGAGCCGCAGGACCAGGTCGTCCACCTGGGCGTTCGTCTGCGCGACCACCATCAACGGGCGCCCCGCGTCGGCCAGTTCCAGCGCGGCGCGGACCACGAGCGTCGACTTGCCCGCGCCCGGCGGGGAGTCCACGACGACGCCCCGGGCGGTCCCGTGCAGGGTGTCGGCCAGGATGCCGGCGGTGGCCTTCGCGGCCTCCGCCGAAGGGTCGAAGACGTCGGGGGTCAAGCGGGTCACAGCAGGTCCTCCGGCGTCGCGGCGTCGGGCAGTTCGGCGGCGTCCGAGCGCGGAGGGCCGCCGTGCGTCCAGGGTGTCTCCTCCGGGTCGGGCAGCTTCGCGCCCACCCGCTGGTCGTGCTCGAAGAGCGTCCAGGCGATCCGCTCGCCCTTCTCCGGCACCGACCCCTCGGCAGGCTCCTTCGACCGGCCCATCCGGTCGGTCACCCGCAGCACGAGCGAGCCGTCCTCCTCATGCCGTACGAACTCCGCCGTCTGCGGCTTGCCTTCGAGCGAGCGGAACACCTTGACCCCCGCGCCCAGGTGCGGCCGGTCGTCCGTGCGGACCGTCAGGAGCGGGCGCGGCGAGGGGCGCTTCGACTCCGACCAGGCCATCGTCACCTCCACCACCTCCGCGACGAACGCCTCGCCCGACAGCCGCCGCCCCGCGAGCACCAGCGGATCGTCCAACGCCTCCTGCGCCTCCAGCTGGCCCTGCGCCGACTCACGCGCGGCCAGCTTCTGCGCCGCCGTCACCGCGTCGTCGCGGCGGGGCTGCGGCGGCTCACCGGCGACCACGCGGTCGCGGTGGCCGGTGAACGACCAGCGGTCGCGGGTCCACCGGTCCGGCACCCGCGCGCCCTCCGGCAGCTCCCGCACCAGGTCGAGCGCGCGCCACACCGCCTCCCAGGTCGGCTTCAGCTGGGAGACGATCAGCCGGCGGATCTCCCGCTCGGCGCGGTGCAGTTCGGCGAGCCGCTCGTCGGCGCTCTCGCCGTCCTCGGCGGAGGCCAGCGCCTGCCGGGCCCGGTCGAAGCGCTCGATCGCGGGCGCGAGCAGCCGGTTGTCGAAGTCCGGGTCGGTCGCGGGCCCCGCGGGCGGGCAGAGCAACTGCCCGTCCCGGTCCCGGCCGAGCTCGGCACGGAGCGCGGCTTCGGCGCCCGACTCGTCGCCGTACGGATCGATCCAGGCCAGGAGCGCGCCCAGGTGCTGGTCCTCCAGGGAGGACTGGCCCGTCGCCCAATGCCGGTTCAGCAGGTCCGTCGCGGACAGCAGCAGCGAGGAGCCCGGTACGCGGGCCCGTTCGCCGAGGTGGGTCAGCCAGCGGCCGAGCAGCGGCACGCGCGGCGGCGCGGGGAACGGCGTCTCCGGGTCCTGCTCCGCCGTCCGCCGGAACCGCATCGACCGCCCGAGGAGCCGTACGTACTCGATGCCCGCCCGGCTCGGCACGACCAGCTGCGGCGCGTCCGCGCACAGGTCGACCTCGACCTTGACCTTCTTGCCCGTCTCCGGGTCGGTCTCGTTCCGCTCGGCCGCCTCGACGACGTCCGTGAACGAGTCGATGTACGGCAGGACTTCCTCGGCCAGGTCCGCGAGGAACGCGAACCGCAGGTCACGGTCGCGCGGCTGCGCGACGACGAGCAGCCGGGGCTCCTCGCGGTCCGTCCCGACGAGCGCGCCGAGCGGCGCGCCCGCCTCGCCCGCGGTCGTCAGTGGTACGAGGACCAGCGGCCGCTCCGACACGTGCCGGTGCCGCACCGTGGCCAACGGCTGCGCCCGACCGGCCTCGACGGCCTCGAGCCGGGCGAGGGTGGAGATCAGCGACATGAGGAGCCTCCCGCCGCCAGCGCCTCGGCGCGAAGCGCCTGCGCCCTGCGCAGGGCCTCGACCGTCGGGTCGTCCGCGTCGCCCGCCTCGCCTCGGGCCGCCGCCAGGACCGCGCCGACCGTCGTCAGGCTGCCCAACTCGCCCCGTACCGAACGGCCCAGGGTCTCCACCGCTCCCGCGTGCCGGGCCCGGTCGCGGCAGTGGAAGGCCAGCTCGCACGCGGAGAGGCACTCGGGGGCGTACGCGTGCGGGACGGACTCCACGGCCTCCGCCAGCTGCTCCGCCGAGCAGCTCTCCACGTCGAAGGTGACGCCCTCCGGCAGCGCGGCCGCGATGTCCTCGATCCGGGTGAGCCGGGTCAGCTGACGGCGGGTCACCGACAGCTGCTTGCGCACGTCGACGACCGAGGCCGTCGGCAGGTTGGAGAAGTCCTTCGGGCAGACGAGGAGGACGTGCGGGGCCACCTCCGCGCCCTCGGTCACCGCCGCGACCCGCTCCAGGGCCAGGACGTACACCGCGGACTGGCGGGCCGCCGCGCCCACCTTGGACGCGTCCGCCGAACCGTCGATCATCGGGAAGGACTTGATCTCGACGACCGTCCACCGGCCGTCGGGGTGCACCACGACGGCGTCGGGCTCCAGATAGGCGGGGGAGCCCGCCACCTCCAGGGCCAGCATCGGGTGGTCGAGCAGCGACCACACCCCGGCGGAGGTCGCCTCGCGCAGCGCGAGGGCGGTGCGGGCGGCGCGGCCCTGGGGACCTGCCGCCGTCAGGTCCGGGACCTGGACGGCGCCGGGCTCTTCGATGCCGAGCAGCCGCAGCAGCTCGCGTCCGCCGTCCGCCTTGACCTTCGCCTCGAAGGCGTTCCCCCGCATGAACGCGAACTGCGACTGCCCGAACGCGGCCGGAGAGCCGAGCTTCGACGCGAGCGCGGTCTTGTCCACCCCCGCGCCGTCGAGCAGGGCGCGCCGCCGGCAGCCGGGGTTGGCGGCGAGCGCCGCAAGGGCGCGCGCGTCCAGCGGGCGCGGCACCACGGCCGGCCCGCGCAGCTCGGCGAGCCGCTCCCACACCCGCGGCTGTCGTGTCGTCTGCGGAGGAACAGAGGCTCCGCCGTCGAGGGAATCGCTCACCCGCGGAAGTCTCCCATCCGCCACTGACATCCGACCGCCGTTCTCCGCGAACCGCAGGTGAGGGGCGGCCCGCAGGCCACCGCGAATTCAGGTGGGAGATGATGGGGGGACATCGCTCCGTCGAACATTCAGGGAGCCTTCATGGCACCGCGCATCCTGCTCGCCCGGCACGGGCAGACCGAATGGTCGCTGTCCGGCCGCCACACCGGCAGGACGGACATCCCGCTCCTCGAAGAGGGCCGCCGCGGCGCGAAGCTGCTCGGCGAGCGGCTGCACCGGGGGGTCTGGAACGGCCTGCCGAACGTGGAGATCCGTACGAGCCCCCTGGTGCGCGCCCGGGAGACCTGCGACCTCGCGGGCTTCGGCGAGCGGGCCCAGGACTGGGACGCGCTGATGGAGTGGGACTACGGCGCGTACGAGGGGCTCACCCCGGCGCAGATCCACGAGCGTCAGCCCGGCTGGCTGCTGTGGCGGGACGCCGTGCCGGACGGGGAGAGCCTGGCGCAGGTCTCGGCCCGGGCCGACGAGGTCGTGGAGTGGGTGCGGTCGGAGGACCGGGACGTCCTGGTCTTCGCGCACGGGCACATCCTGCGGACGCTCGGCGCGCGCTGGCTGGGCCAGGACATCTCCTTCGGCGCCCGGATCCGCCTCGACCCGACGAGCCTGTCGATCCTCGGCTGGGCCTACGGCGAGCCGGCCGTGGAGCGCTGGAACGACACGGGCCACATGGAGTAGCCCGCCCCGGCGGAAGGGCGTTCAGCGGGCCGCCGCCAGGACCTGGCTCGTCTCCGTGAGGAGGCGGCGGATGCGGGAGGACTGGACGTCGCCCAGGGAGTCCACCACGCGCCGGGCCTCCGCCGACGCCTCGTCGCGGCGGCCCGCGTGGGCCAGGTTGCTGGCCAGCTGGGCGCGGTAGAGGGCCAGGTTGCGGGCGAAGTGAGGGTTCTGCAGAACGGTCGCCCGGTGGGCGTGGCGGGCCGCCCGGCCCCAGTCGCCGAGCGCCGCCCAGCAGCGGGCCTCCTGCGCCTCCAGCTCCGGTTCGCCGAAGAACGACATCCACTCGGGGTCCCGGTCGCCCGGCCCCTTGGCGAAGTGGCCGTGCGCGCGGCCGAGGGCCTGCTCGCAGGCCGACCGGTCGCCGAGCGCGGCCCAGGCCCCCGCCTCCCGAAGGGAGAGGAGGGCGAGCAGCCGGGCGGAGGCCAGCGGCTGCGCCGCCCGCAGCCCGGCCTGTGCGGCCCGGACCGCCTCCCGGTACCGTCCCGCGTCCCTGGCCAGGAACGACGTGTTGCAGAAGGCGTGCGCCTCCAGGGCGGGATCGCCCGCCACGCGCGCGGTGGCCAGCGCCTCCGCGTAGTGCGAGCGGGCGTCGTCGATGCGGCCCGAGTCGTGGGCGAGCCAGCCCACGGAGATCGCGAGTTCGCCCGCGCCCGCGTGCAGCCGGTCCTCGGTGGAGCGGCGGGCCGTCGTGCCCGCGTCGAGCAGGGCGTACGCCGCGCGCAGCGGCTGGGCGGCGGCCTTGTACAGACCCTCGGCGCCATGCCGGTCGTCGAGCAGCCGGATCTGCCGTACGGCGTCCTCGACGGCGCGGACCTCGGCCTCGCCGATCCTGTGGGCCCCGCGAGGGGCGGGGATCGCGACGGCCGTGCCGCCGAATCCCATCGAGACGGCCGCCACCGTGGCGGTGCCGCTCGTCATGAACGCGCGACGCAGCACGTCGCTCTCCTCATCGTTACGGGTGGTGAGGGCGGGTCCTGGCGGTGCCCCGGCCGGGACGGCGGCCGGCCTTCTGCCGCGTACCGCCTCCCGGGCCGAGAAGCCCAGGTCCGCCAGGGAGAGGCCGGGGAACATGTGCAGGAACACCCGCTCGTACGCGTAGTTGGGACAGCGGATCTCACCCGCCTCCACGCGCCCGATGTAGCGGGCGTCGCACGCGACCTGCTCGCCGATCTCCCGTGCCGCCCGGCGGACCGTCGCGGCGAACTCCGCCGGCGAGTGCTGTCCGCGGAGCCGGCGGAAGGCGAGATTGGGAACTGCCCCTGACACCGCCATGGCCGAGCCCTCTCCTGTGCTGCCGGTGTTCCGGCGGGGCAAAACGTACCTGCTGTGACCGGGTGCTCACGCAGGGTTTTGCCATAAATCGGATATCTCGCTCGCGATCTGCCATGAACTGCCATCCTTTGCGGCGGCGTGCCGCCGTAGCCGTTGACGCACACGGGCGTTGAACCATGTGGAGAGACGGAACGTGTCTTCTCAGGAGCGAGGAGGGGTCCCATGTTGGAGATCGGATCGCAGTCGACCGCACTGCACGCACCCACCCCGGACGCCAGTGCCCCGTGCACCGCCCCCTGCGACCTGGTGACCGTCCCGGTCCGCCAGGGCCTGGAAGCCGTGGACATCCTCCGTCGCGGCGGGACCCCGGTCGTCGGCCCCGTGCTGCACGACGGCGCCTGCGACACCCTCGGCTTCCTCGTGCCGCCCGGCACTGCGGCCGCCTGGGACATGCCGGGCAGCGCGTGTACGCAGACCTCGGGCCGGGGCCTGCGGATCCCCGAACTTCCGGAGCTCCCCGAGCCCGCCGGCGACGCCCCGCGCCCGGCCGGCTGGCTGCTGCCGCCCGGGGACTCCGGCGAGGTCACCGACCCGGCGGTGCTCCGCGAGGCCCTCGGCCAGGCCGCCCGCCTGATCGAGGCCGCCGACGGCTGCCACTGACAGGCCCCGAGCCTCGTCGGGCGGGGACCTGGCGTGCGTGCCGATAATGGAGCACGTGGCAAGGAACAAGCAGCGTGAACGAGCGGCCGCGGCCGTCGCCGTCGTCGAGACCGTCGACGGCGGTCTCGCGGAGCTCATACCCGACCGGGAGCGGCCCCGCGGCTGGACGCTGCTCATCGACGGCGCCCCGCAGTCGCACGTCGACCTCGACGACCCGGCCCATCTCTCCTTCGAGTACCAGCGGCGCCTCGGCCACATCGCCGACCTCGCCGCCCCGCCGAACCGGCCCCTCCAGGTCGTCCACCTCGGCGGCGGGGCCTTCACGCTCGCCCGCTACATCGCCGCCACCCGGCCCCGCTCCACCCAGCAGATCGTCGAGCTCGACGGCTCGCTGGTCCAGCTCGTCCGCCGTGAGCTGCCCCTCGACGCGGCCGCCCGCATCCGGGTCCGCTCCACCGACGCCCGCGCCGGGCTCGCCAAGGTGCAGGACGGCTGGGCGGACCTGATCATCGCCGACGTCTTCAGCGGCGCACGTACCCCCGCGCACCTGACCACCGCCGAGTTCCTCGGCGAGGTCCGCCGGGCCCTCAGGCCGGGCGGCTTCTACGCGGCGAACCTCGCCGACGGCCCGCCGCTGGCCCATCTGCGCGGCCAGATCGCGACGGCCGCCACCGTCTTCCCCGAACTCGCCCTGACCGCCGACCCGACCGTGCTGCGCGGCCGCCGCTTCGGCAACGCCGTGCTCCTCGCCTCCGACCGGGAGCTGCCCGTCGCCGAGCTGACCCGCCGGGTGGCGACCGACCCGCACCCCGGCCGGGTCGAACACGGCCGGGAGCTCGCCGACTTCACCGGGGGCGCGAGCCCGGTCACCGACGCGAGCGCCAAGCCCTCGCCCGTACCGCCGGCGTCGGTCTTCCGGTAAAGCGCGTCAGCGGTCCTCGATCTCCACGCGGGGCGCGGTGTCGTGCCAGACGCAGAAGACCGACAGCTCGCGGCCGTCCTTGGTGAACGTGACCCGGATCCAGGTGGGTTGCTTCCACACCTGCATCTGCCAGCCCGAGTTCGGCCTGGCCGAGACCAGCTCCGCCGAGGTCTCGCCGAGGTCGAAGACGACCTGGCCGCCGTCCACCGCGTAGGGCTTCACGCTTCCGCCGCCCTGCGGCGGCTTCGTGGTGGGCGGCTCGGAGGGCGTGGTGGGCTTGTGTGAGGGGGTCGCCGGGGCCGAGGACGGCGGCTTCGTGGACGGGTCCGCCGACGGGGTCGCGGAGGCGGTGGGGCCCGGAGCGTGCGTGGACGAGGCACGGGTCGCGTCGTCGGTGGTCCCGGCCGGAATCGGGAGGGCGCGCGGCGGGTCGTAGACCGTACCGGCCAGTACCGTGTGGACGCCCCACCAGGACAGAGTGACCGCCGCGCCCGTGGCGAGCGACCACGCCATCGCGTGAACAAGTCCTCTATGCATCCGGGCCATACTGCACCACCGAGGCGACGGCCGTCCCAGAGGGTGGACCTTGCCTCGGGTTCGCCCGTATGGCGTACGGTGCGGGCCATGGCAAGTGTGCTCGTGGTCGAGGACGACCAGTTCGTGCGCTCCGCCCTCATCCGGCATCTGACCGAGGCCTCCCACACCGTACGGAGCGTCGGAACGGCCCTGGAGGCGCTGCGCGAGGTCGCCCATTTCCGTTTCGACGTGGTCATCCTGGACCTCGGACTGCCCGATCTGGACGGGTCCGAGGCGCTGAAGATGCTCCGCGGCATCACCGATGTGCCGGTGATCATCGCGACCGCGCGGGACGACGAGGCGGAGATCGTCCGGCTGCTCAACGACGGCGCCGACGACTACCTGACCAAGCCCTTCTCGGTGGAGCACCTGTCCGCGCGGATGGCCGCCGTGCTGCGGCGCTCGCGCGCGGCGGCGGGCGAGGTCCCGCCGTCGCGGGTGATCCAGGTCGGCGGTCTCTCCATCGACCCGCTGCGCCGGCAGGCGGAGCTCGACGGGGCCGGGCTCGACCTGACCCGGCGGGAGTTCGACCTGCTGGCCTTCCTGGCGGGCCGGCCCGGTGTGGTCGTGCCGCGCAAGGAGCTGCTCGCCGAGGTGTGGCAGCAGTCGTACGGGGACGACCAGACCATCGACGTACATTTGTCGTGGCTGCGGCGGAAGTTGGGCGAAACGGCCGCCCGGCCCCGCTATCTGCACACCCTGCGCGGGGTGGGCGTGAAGCTCGAACCGCCGCGGGAGCAGCAGCCGTGAGATGGGCACTCGTCAAGGTGTCGCTGGCCGTCACGGCCATGGTCGTCATCGCCTTCGCCGTACCGCTCGCTCTCGTCGTCAAGGAGATGGCCAACGACCGGGCCTTCTCCAACGCCGAGCGGCGCGCCGCCGGGCTCGCGCCCGTGCTCGCCATCACCACCGATCGCGACGAGCTCGACCGGGCCGTGGCCACCACCGAGGACGGCGCCGCCGGGCGGATGGCCGTCCATGTCCCGGCCGGCGACGAACCGGGCGCCGAGGCGCTGGAGATCGGCACCCGGCGGGCCACGGAGGAGGACCTGCGGACCACCCGGGAGCTGGGCCGGGCCACCATCGCCGACGTGGAGGGCGGCTCGGTACTGCTCCAGCCGACGGCGCTCTCCACCGGCCAGGTCGCCGTGGTCGAACTCTTCGTCCCCGAGGGCGAGGCCACCAACGGCGTCACCACCGCCTGGCTCGTGCTCGCCGGTGTCGGCATCGGCCTGATCGTGGGTTCGGTCGCGGTCGCCGACCGGCTGGGCGTACGGATGGTCCAGCCCGCGCAGCGGCTCGCGGGCGCCGCCCACGACCTGGGCGAGGGCAAGCTCGGCGCGCGGGTCCCCGAAGAGGGGCCGCCGGAGCTGAAGTCGGCCGCGATCGCCTTCAACTCCATGGCCGACCAGGTCGTCCAGCTCCTCGCCAACGAGCGCGAGCTGGCCGCCGACCTGTCCCACCGGCTGCGGACCCCGCTGACCGTGCTCCGTCTCAACGCCGCCTCGCTCGGCTCGGGGCCCGCGGCCGACCAGACCCGGGCGGCGGTCGAGCAGTTGGAGCGCGAGGTCGACACCATCATCCGTACGGCGCGGGAGGCCAAGCCGCAGACCCAGGCGACCGGTCCCGGCGCGGGCTGCGACGCCTCCGAGGTCGTACGGGACCGGATGGACTTCTGGTCCGCGCTCGCCGAGGACGAGGGCCGCAAGGTACGGGTCGCGGGCGTCGACCGGCCGGTCCGCATCCCGGTCGCCCGGCCCGAACTCGTCGCCGCGCTCGACGCGCTGCTCGGCAACGTCTTCCGGCACACCCCGGAGGGGACGGCGTTCTCGGTGGACGTCCACAACGGCGACGACGCCGTCATCGTGCTCGTCTCCGACGCGGGGCCCGGCATCGCCGACCCGGCCGCCGCGCTGACGCGCGGCAACAGCGGCCGGCGGGACGGCTCGACCGGTCTCGGCCTGGACATCGTCCGGCAGATGGCGGAGGCCACCGGCGGAGACGTCGCCATCGGGCACTCGGTGCTCGGCGGTACGGAGGTCCGGATCTGGATCGGTCTGGACGGGCGCCGCTCCGGCGACACGGGCGGCCGGCGCGGCCAGCGGGGCCGCCGCAAGAAGGCGCCCGCGCAGCGCGCTCGGTGAGGGGCAGGTCCCCCGTCCCCTCCCTGCGTGCCTAGTGCTCCACCATGTCGCCCAGGGCGCGGTCGAGGTCGCTGGCGAAGCGCTGCCATTCCCGGGCGTAGGAGTTGGCCAGGTCGGCGACCGCGACGGCGCAGTGCACCGGCACCGCGGCCATCAGCTGCTGCCCGGCTTCGAGGTCCGGTGCGCGCTTGTTCAGCCAGCGCAGCAAGGCGCGTCCTGACTCGGTGAACCTGAGCGAGGGGTCCTTCGCCAGGGTCTCGATGCGCTGCTCCCGCAGGTCGCCCGGCGGTGGCCCGGCGGGCCGCTCGCAGCGGCCGGCCTCGCGTACGAGGCCGGGGCGCGGTGGCGGTGGTGGGGGAGCCTGCTCGTCGCGGCGCAGCCGCTGCCGGATCGCGCCCGCGGTGCTGATGGAGACGCCCGCGCTGGCGGCGACCTCGCTGAGCGTGGCGCCGGGGTGTTCGGCGAGGAAGGCGACGGCGACTTCGCGGCGCCGGGCCGCGTCGAGCGGGCGGGCGCGACCGTCCGCCCCGACCCGTACCTCCGGCTGCGGGACCTCCTCGGTCGACGTACGGCGGACGGCGCTCACGGTCTTGGGCGAGAGGCCGGTGATGCGGGCGATCGCGCGGTCCGACAGGTCGGGGTGCGAGGCCAGGATCCGCCCGGCGGCGGCCTTGCGGTCCTTGAGCGTCAGGGGCAGGCCGTGGGAGACGTTGGCCGACACGGAGTGGATGAAGACCTCGCCGGCCGGTCCGTCCAGGAACCGGACCGGGATCTCGGCCTCGCCCCGGAGCCGGGCGGCGTGGAGGCGGTGCATGCCGTCGACCACGCGCATGGTGCCCCGGTGCACCAGGACCGGCTCGATGGCGCGCTGCGCGAGCACCTCGACGTGCTCCCGGCTCAACCCGCCGAGCCGGGGCGAGTCGGCGGCCAGCAGGGAGTCCGTCGGTACCAGGTGGACGTCCGAACACGCGCCACCGGTCATGGCCTCGAGATCACTGTCCGTCGCCTCTAATACGTCCCTCAATTCCTCCACCACCCTTTCCTCACGCGAGCGCGTGAGCACGACAGCCCGCCGCGGGGACGCGGCGGGGCACGGTTCCGGGCACGGTTCGACCATAACAAAAATAGCGTTCTTTATGTTCTGTAGAGTGGGCAAACAGCTCCCCAACTCACGGGGGAATGCGAGTCGTTCGGAGCGACACCAGGGGGCCAGACGAAACATGACAGAGGGACCGACAACGTGGCGCAGACACGAGCCGCGCTCACCCGAAGCCGGGTACTATCCGCCGCCGCCCTGGAGCTCGCCCGGTACGGCTACGCCGGCACGTCGCTGGCGCGCATCGCCTCGCAGGCCGGGGTGACGCAAGGGGCGCTCACCTTCCACTTCCCGACCAAACCCGAACTGGCCCGGGGCGTCTACGAGGAGGGTGCGACCGCCACGCGTTCGGCCGTCATCCGCGCCCTGGCGCGCTCGCCGCTGCCGCTGCAGAACATCATCGACCTCACTCACGAGGTGGCCCGGCTGCTGCGTTCCGACACCACCGTGCAGGCGGCCGCACGGCTCAGCCGGGAGACCGCGTGGACGGGGTGCTTCTGGTACCGGCTCTGGCTCGGCGAGGTCGAACTCCTCGCCGACCGGGCGTGTGCGCGGGGGGAGTTGGCCGAGGGCTGTACGGCGGGGCTGCTGTGCTCCCTGGTGGTGTGCATGCTCGCCCGGTTCGACAGTCCGTCGGTCCCCACGACCGGCACGGTCGGCGAAGACCTCGAAGCGCTCGCGCAGTTGTGGTGCCTGGCGCTCGGCGCGGTGGCCGCGACCCGCTCGCCCGACCTGCTGCCGGGCGGAAGTCAGAGCTGAGAGAAGTCACCGGGCCGTCCAGCCTCCGTCCACCGGGACCGCGGCCCCGGTGGTGAACGAGGAGCGGTCGGAGCAGAGCCACAGCGCGGCCTGGGCCACCTCGGAGGGGTCGGCCAGGCGGCGCTGGATGGCGCGGCTGGTGAACGGCTCGTACAGCGAAGGCGTACGGGTGAGGACCTCGTCCATCAGCTCGGTGTGCGTGCTCCCCACCACCAGGGCGTTGACCCGGATGCCGTGCGGCCCGTACTCGTCGGCGGCGGCCCGGGTGAGGCCGAGCACGGCGTGCTTGGCCGCGATGTAGGGGGCGGCGGTGCCGGTGGCGCGCAGTCCCGCGACGCTGGAGGTGTTGACGATGGCGCCGCGGGTCCCGGATTCGAGCATCGCGCCGATCTGGGCGCGGAGACAGTTCCAGACGCCCCGGACGTTGACGTCCATGATCCGGTCGTACTCGGCGTCGTCCGTCTTGTGCAGGGGGGTGCCCGAGGAGGCCCAGCCGGCGTTGTTGAAGGCCGCGTCGAGCCCGCCGTAGGCGTCCAGGGCCCGGTCGACGGCGCGCTGGACTGCATCGGCGTCGGTGACGTCGGCCGGTACGCAGAGGGCTTCGGCGCCGCTCTCGCGGATGAGCCGGGCGTGGTGTTCCAGCCGGTCCGCGCGCCGGGCCACGAGGACCACGGCGGCGCCTTCGGCGGCGAAGGCGTGCGCGGCGGCGGCGCCGATGCCGCTGGACGCGCCGGTGATCATGACGGTCCTGCCGTGGAGGAGAGGGGTGGATGAGGCCACGGCGAGGGGTCCAATCGACGGGCGGGGCGGGCGATCAGGTCTCTGGGAGGAGCCCTACGCGCGTACGGGGGTGCGGAAGGCCGGTGCGTGCTCGGTGGCCCACGTGCGGAAGGACCGGGGCGCGTGGCCCGTCGCCTCGCGCACCCCGTCGGCCACGGCGGCCTTGGAGCCGCGGTTCTGCCGCTCGGCGCTGAGCGTGCGCGCGTCCACCAGGATCTCGGGCATGCGGCGGCGCCACTCCTGGCGGGCCCGGTCCAGGGAGATCTCCTCGAAGACCAGCGGCCGGCCCAGGACTTCGGACAGCGTGGCGGTCTTCTCCCGTACGGAGATCGCGCGCGGCCCGGTGAGCGCGTACGTCCGCCCGATGTGGCCGGTGCCCGTCAGGGCCTGGACGGCGGCGTCGGCGATGTCGGCCGGGTCGACACAGGAGTTGAGGGAGTCTCCGTGGAGAGCGCGCACGATGCCGTGCCGGGCGATGTCGTCCCGCCAGGCCAGGGCGTGGGTCATGAAGGAGCGGGGGCGCAGCAGGGTCCACGGAAGGCCGCTCGCCCTCAGCCGCTCCTCGTTCTCGCGCTGCCAGCGGGTGATGGCGTCGTCGGCGTCCGGGTCGGTCACGGCCTGGGCGGACAGCTTGACGACGTGCGGGGTGCCGGCCGCGGTGGCGGCGTGGAGGAGGTTGACGTCGTGCTCGGGGCTCAGCGGGTCGTTGGTGACGAGCAGCAGCGCGTCCGCCCCGCGCAGGGCGGTCCTGAGCGTGGCGGGGGAGGCGAAGTCCGCGCCGACGAGCCGACCGGGCAGGCCCAGGGCGGCCGCCCTCGCCGGGTCCCTGGTCAGCAGGGTCACGTCGTACGTTCCGGCGGCGGCCAGTCGTGCCGCGGCGAGCCGGCCGACCGTTCCGGTGGCGCCGGCGAGCACGATGCGGCGGGCCGGTTCCCGCTGTCCGAGGGGAGAGGCGTTCATGGGGCCCTTCCGAGGTCGGGGTCGACAACGACGGTGGCGGCGTCGGGTGCCGCGATGCCCGGCAGCAGCAGCCGCCACATGGAGCAGGTGCGCTCGGTCAGGTCGGCCCGGCCGGTGACCAGTTGGGAGTACAGCTGTACGCCCGTACACGCGCCGACGACGAACTGGGCGACCTCCTCGGGTGAGACGCCCTCGCGGAGGCTCCCCTCGGCGCGGGCCACTTCGAGGTGGCCGACCATGATGTCCTTCCAGCCCTCGAAGGAGTCGATGTCGCGCATGCCGAAGCGGCTCTGCTCGACGGCGAGCCGGACGCCGGCGCGCAGCATCGGGTCGGTCTGCAGCCGGTGGGCCCAGACCAGCGTGATGTCGACCAGGCGCTGGAGTCCGCTGGACTCCAGGAGCGGCTCGATCACGTAGGGCTGGGCGTTCATCACCTCGTGGGCCAGGTCCTGCTTCGAGGGGAAGTGGAAGTAGAGCGCGCCCAGCGTGACGCCGGCCCGCTTGACGATGCGGGTGACGCTCGCGCCCTCGTAGCCCTCCTCGTCGAAGAGCTCCGCCGCCGCCTTCATGATCAGGTTGCGCGTGCGGACGGCACGCTCCTGCTTCAGATCAGTCACCCCTGCGTCCGATCACCCTCGTCGACCAGGCCCCGACTCGGCCTCGAAAGGAAACCGAACGTATTTTATGTTAGCGCGGATGACGGAGTCTCAGGGGGTGAAGACGGAGATCCGGTCGGTCACGTCCTCGGGCACCCGCCGCTGCGAGGCCCTGCTGCGCGGCGGAGTGCCGATGCACAGCCAGCCCAGCAGGCGCTCCTCCCCGCGCAGGCCGAGGGCGCGGCGGATCGGCTCGGACTCGGTGAACCCGCCGGTGCGCCAGACGCTGCCGAAACCGCGGGCGTGCAGCAGCAGGGTCAGCGAGTCGGCCATGGCGCTGGTGGCGGCGAGCTGCTCCCACTCGGGGGGACCGTCCTGGCCGCCCGGGTCGTGCGGCACGGGCGAGAAGACCAGCGTGGCGAGGAGCGGCGCGCCCTGGATCTCCTCCAGCCACTCGGGTCCCGGCCCGGGCCCCGTGGGCCCCGCGCCCTCGTCCGCGAGGCAGCGCTCCAGAGCGGCGCGGCCCTCGTCGCGTATCAGGATCAACCGCCAGGGCCGCAGGCCGCCGTGGTCGGGGGCCGTGGCGGCGGCGCGCAGGAGATACGCGAACTCCTGGTCGTTCGGGGCGGGTGCGACGAGGTGCTGTTCGCTGCGGCGGGACAGCACGGCCGTCATGACATCCACGGGTGTTCCTCCTCTGCGTTCAAGGGGCGGCCGCCTGCACCTCGCGACGGCCGTGGCGGCCGCAGCGGGCGACCTCACAGGGCGGTCCTCACGCCAGGGAGCGGACGACCCTCAGCGCCCTGTCCACGTCCTTGGGGAAGTTGACGATCCCGGCCGACAGGCGCACGTGCGGGACCGCGTAGGGGGTGCCGCTGGCGATGACCCGGTGGTCGCGGAAGATCTGCACGACGTCCTGCGGCTTGTAGCCGTCGACATCGAAGATGACGAAGCCCGCGGACCGCCCGGCGTCGACCGGCGTGTGCAGCGTGACGTGCTTCATGCGGGCCAGCCCCTCCTTGATCTGCCCGTTCAGCTCCGCGATCCGGCCGTGCACCCGTCCGCGGCCGATCTGCCGGTGGAAGCGGAACGCCTCGACGACGGCCCACTGGTGCTCGTACGCGAAGAAGCCGCCCGGGCTGACCCACGCGGCCTGCGTCGGGCCGGCCGGCGGGCGTTCCTGCCGCCAGGCGTCGGTGGTCTCCTTGGCCATCAGGCTGGGGATCGTCGGCCGCAGGAGCGCCCAGCTCTCCGGCTTTCCCCAGATGATCCCGGTGCCGTGCGGGCCGAGGATCCACTTGTGCGTCCCCGCGGCGAAGAAGTCGCAGCCCATCTTCGCGACGTCCTCGTCCACCACGCCGAAGCCGTGGACCCCGTCCACCACGAGCAGGACGCGGTCCGCCTCGTCGCGATGGCGGTTCAGCTCCTTGATCGCGGCCGCGAGCGGGGCGATCGGCAGCCGCACCCCGGTGCCGGAGTGGACCCAGGTGACGCCGACGACCCGGGTGTGGGGGCGGATGGCGGCGCGGATCCGTGCCACGGCCTCGTCGGCCGAGAAGTTCAGGGACGATTCGTAGAGCGGGATCTTCCGCATGCTCCCGCCCCACTTCTCGACGGCGAGCCGAATCGATTCGTGGTGCGGATAGAACTCGTGCGTGGTGGTCAGCACCTCCTGGCCGGGCTTCAGGCGCAGGCCGTTGTAGATGAGGGCGAGCCCCATCGTGGTGCTGCTGGTGAGGGCGATCTCCTCGGGCTTCCCGCCGACGTATTCGGCGGCGGCCGCGCATACGTCACGCCACAGCATGTCCTCGTCGCGCCGGAACATGTTGTCGTCGAGGAAACTGTACGGATTCTCGTCGAACGCCTTGCGGTATCGGGTGATCGCCTCACGCACCGGAGTGGGGTTCGAGGCGAAATAGAAGTTCGAGAGATGCGCGTACTCGGGCGCGAGCAGGAACTGCGCGCGGACGGATTTCCAGTCGTGCGGCCGGAAGGGCGCGGGAGTTGCCTCCTGTGCGGCGGCGGCCTTTCCCAGCGGGCCCAACGACAGTGCGGAAGCCGCGATACCGGAACCGGCCAGAATCCTGCGGCGCGAAAGAGACACGATCACTCCATGAGGTGGGGTGGATTGTGCATTGCCGGACAGGAAAGAGTGAAGGATCGTCGTCCGGTTCCGTCAAGTCCGGTCCGGTTCCGTGCCGGAGGCCCGCCCGTCGCCGGCCTCGACGGCTTCGACTGAGGAAGTTCCACACTCGGAGCTCCGGCCGGTAGGGGCGGTAGAGGCCGGCCGTCGCTTCCGGCCGCTCGGCTGGAGTGCGGAGTTCCGACCCCATTCGTTGACGGTCCATCTCGGGCCGCTCAATGATGAATTCGTGCTCGGCGGAGTGAATTCCCTCCGGCCGAGGAATCCGAACCACCCGAACTATGTGAATGGCAGAGCTGTTTCCATCGAACGTTGGAAGGGCCTGGGGTTCAGAATGCATCAAGCGAGCGCGGACGTGGCCGTCGTAGGAGCGGGTCCGGCCGGCCTGTACGCCGCCTACTGCGCGGGATTCCGAGGGCTTTCCAGCGTGATCGTCGACGCCCTTCCCGAGCCGGGCGGCCAGATCGCGGCCCTCTATCCGGAGAAGAAGATCCATGACGTCGCCGGCCATGTCGCCGTAAAGGGACGGGAGTTGGTCGAGCGCCTGGTCGCCCAGGCCGCGCCGTTCGAACCGCGCTACCTGCTCGGCAGGACCGCGGCCACCCTGACCCGGGACGAGGACGGGGCGGGCTGGGAGCTCGGCCTGGAGGACGGCGGGCGGGTGCGGGCCGGCGCCGTCGTGATCGCGGCCGGACTCGGCCGCTCCGTCCCGCGCACGCTGCCCTGCCTGCGACCGTACGAAGGGCGGGGCGTCGCCCACCACGTGCCGCGCCTCGACGAACACCGGGACCGTGACGTGGTGATCGTCGGCGGCGGCGACAGCGCGGTCGACTGGGCGCTCGCCCTCGCACCGCTCGCCCGCTCCGTGACGGTCGTCCACCGCCGCTCGGCCTTCCGCGCCCACGAGCACGGCGTCAAGCAGATGTACGCGGCCGACGTGCGCGTGCTGACCGACGCCCAGGTGACGGCCTGTCACGGCGTACGGCAGCTGGAGGAGGTACGCGTCCAGGCCGGCGCGGAGGAGCTGCGGCTGCCCGCCCAGGCCCTCGTCGGCGCCCTGGGCTTCGTCACCAGCATCGGCCCGCTCGCCGACTGGGGGCTCCGGCTGGAGAACCGGCTGATCGCGGTCGACCGGGCGATGCGCACGAACCTGCCGCGGGTGTACGCGGCCGGCGACATCTGCACGTACGAGGGCCGCGTCCCGCTCATCTCCGTGGGCCTCGGCGAGGCGGCGACCGCCGCGAACCACGCGGCCGTCGAGCTGCGCCCCGGCTCCCGCCTGGCGCCCGAGCACTCGACCGCCCGCTCCGCCGACCTCGACGCCGTGCCGGTGCCATGACCCTGAGGAAACTGACGATCCTCCCGACCGGAACCGAGATCCTGCTGCCCGCGGGATCCCTCCTCACCGAAGTCGAGTACGAGACCCCGCAGCGGCTCATCCCGTTCGGATGCCGCTCCGGCGCGTGCGGCGCGTGCGTCGTGGAGGTCCTGGAGGGCTTCGACGCCCTCGGCGCCCCCGACGACGACGAGCTCGACTTCCTCGAAGACCTCGGCCGGACCGGCGGCGACCACCGCCTGGCCTGCCAGTGCCGGCTGCGGGGCGACGCGGTCATCCGCGTCGTCGACGACATCTGAACCGCTCGCACCCGAGCGTCCGAGATACCCGACCAACGAGTACCCGATCCACGAGTACCCGAGCACCCGACCACCCACGAGAAAAGGTGACACCATGCCGAACCGCGTGACCAACGTCGGATACGGGAAGAGCTCCACGTTCCTCAACGCCGCCGCCTCTGCGGAACTGCGCGCGAAGATCGACGAGCAGATCGACCAGCAGGTCCTCGAGTGGTACGCCAACGTGCCCGAGGCCGCGCACCTCGAAGGCAAGAACGTCGACTCCGACTACTACAAGCGCCACCTCATCGAGACCGCCTGGCGCATCCGGCTGCTCCGCGTCGCCGAGGCCAAAGCGCTCGTCGAGATAGCCAAGCGCAGCCCGGAGGCGGCCCAGGTGTGGGCCAACTACGAGCAGGAGGAGATGCTCCACGACGAGCTGTTCATCACCGACCTCGCCAAGGTGGGCGTCTCGCGCGAGCAGTTCCTCGCCACCGAGCCGTACCTCTCCACCAAGCTGCTGACCGGCTACTTCTCCTACCTCCTGGACCACGAGGGCCCCCTCGGCGTCGTCGCGTACTCGTACCTCGTCGAGTACGTCAACGTGAAGCTGGAGCCCCGCAAGCTGGAGGCGCTGAAGGGCTCGGTCGGCGAGGGCAGGATCGGCGGCCAGATCAGCCACTCGCACACCGACATCAACGACGACCACCCCGGCGAGGTCTGGGCGGCCGTCCGGCACCTGCTCCACAACGAGGACGACGTCGCCGCGTTCCAGCGGTACCTCAAGGAGCACCAGGCGCTCCTGGCGCAGTACTTCGAGGAGCTCTACCTGGACACCATCGCCAAGGCCGAGAAGCAGCCGGCCTGAGCCCAGTCCTCAGTGGGGCGCGCCGCGACCGCGCCGCGCCCCACCCGCCGGTGAGGAGGCCGGAATTGAGCATGGAAAACGCCAGGGGAGTGCTGCTGCTCAGCCATGTCGGGTTCTCGTTCCTGGAGGACCTCGCCCGCACGGTCACGGCGCGGGGGCTGAAGGTCTACGTGCTCAGCTCACTGCCGGAGCCGCAGCACCAGGGCTCGAGGCCCGGGGCGCTCGCGGACCTCGCCGACGACGTCCGGGTGACCGGCGAGCACGTACTGACCCCGCACGACGTCGAGGAGTACCTCGACGGACTCCGGGCCGCGGGCGAGCGGGTGGCCTGCTGCCTCACGGTCTGGGAGGGCTACCGCCATCTGATGGCGCTGGCCAACGCCCGGCTCGGGGTGCCGGACCTGGACGAGAAGCAGGTCCCCGAACTCCGCGACAAGCTGACCCTGCGCAACCGCCTCGCCGACGCGGGACTCAGCCGGGTCCGGGCGGCCGCGCTCACCCCCGAGACCCTCGCCGCCCGCCGGAGCGACGGCGGCCGGCACTTCGTGAAGCCGGTCAGCGGCATCGCCTCGTTCGGCACGTTCCCGCTCGCCCCCGACACGACCTGGGCCGACCTGGAGCGCATCGCCGCCGAGGCCGCCGCCGACACGGTCTACGCGAGCGCCTTCACCCCGGGCCAGGAGTCCGGCGACCGGGGCATGGAGTTCCTCGTCGAGGACTACGTACCGGGGCGGGAGTTCAGCTTCGAGGTGATCGTCGTCGACGACGAGCCGCACGTGGTCGCCGTGCACGAGAAGTGCGAGGTCACGGAGACCGCCGGCACCGTCCTGGAGAACGCCTGCGTCAGCCCGCCGACGAGCCTGTCGGCGGAGGAGACCGCGGCCGGCCTCCGCTGGGTGTCGAGCGTCCTGTTCGTCCTCGGCCTGCGCTGGGGCTGCTTCCACGTCGAGGCACGGTACGACGCCCTGTCCGGCTGGGACCTGATCGAGGTCAACCCGCGCGTCGGCGGCAGCCTGATCTCGCCCAGCGTGGCCGCGCTCACCGGCGGCCCCGGGCTGCTCGACCTCTGGCTGGACGCGCTGCTCGCCACCGACGGGCCGGCCGCCTTCGCGAAGACCCTGAAGAGCCTCTCGTACGCCCCCGACGGCACCTCGCCGAGCGGGAACGCGACCTTCTTCCGCGTCTTCTTCGCCGACCCCGGCACCATCCGCGCGGTCGGCCCGGGCGGCGAACTCCCGCTCAGGCCGGTCCTGTCGCAGATCCTCCTCGAGCCCGGCGACGTCGTGGAGTCGTCCTCGCGCGAGGTCTTCCTCGGCCAGGTGCTCTGGAGCATGGACCGCGCCGACCGGGACGCGCTCCTCCCCGGGCTGCTGACCGCCTCCGAGCGCGCGATCGAGATCGTGTACGAGACGGAGCACGCATGACGACCGGGCCGATCCTCCTCATCGTCGACTACAACCTGAGCCGCATCGACGAGGTGCGCCACCTGCGGGAGTACGCCCGCGAGCGGCACGGCGCGACGGTGGTCCTCGTCCGCGCCGAGCCCACCGAGGCCGACCACGCCATCGCCGACGAGGTCGTCGACCTCGATCCGCTCGGCGACCGCTTCCCCGAGCTCGGCGAGAAGCTGCTCGGCGACCGGCGCGAACGGATCCGGGCGGGCATCGTCTTCTCCGACAACGCCGTCCACAGCGGCGCCGCACTGCTCCACCGGCTCGGCGTCCCGGTCGACTCGCCGCCCCTCGCCGCCGGCGCCTTCTCCAAGTACCGCTACCGGCTCGACGAGGCCCGCGTCGCCGACCTGCTCACCGCGCAGCGGATCATGGTGCCGGCCTTCGCCGAGATCGCCTCGCTCGACCAGCTCCGGGAGTTCGGGATCGCCCACCCCGAGGGCTTCGTCGTCAAACCGGCGGCCGAGGGCAACAACCGGGGCGTCGTCGTCGTCCGCCCCGGGGACGACCTGACGGCGGCGTTCGCCGAGGTCCTCCCGTACCTGGAGGGCGGGGTCATCTGCGAGGAACTCATACCGTACGGGCGCGAGTTCTCCTACGACGGGCTCGGCTCGCTCTCCTTCCTGACCGAGAAGGTCAGCGCGCGCGGCCGCTACCCCGTCGAGATCGCGCAGGTGCTGCCCGCCGCCCTGGACGAGCACGAGCGGGCGACCCTGGAGCGGGCCGGACGGCAGGCCAACTGGCTGGTGGGCCAGTGCGACGGGCCGTTCCACAACGAGATCAAGCTGAGCGACGACGGGCTGCGTGCCGCGATCGTGGAGCCCAACCGGCGACCGGGCGGCATGAAGATCTGGGCCCTGGCCCGCTGGGTGTACGGGATCGACCTGCACCACCGCTGGATCGACACGGCCTTCGGCACGGCCGCCGACGCCGGCCGACTCGTGCCGGGCTGCGCGGCGGCGACGGTGATGCTCGGCGTCGGCAGCGACCGCTCGTTCGCCCCGGACGACGTCGCGCCCGGCGCGGACCCGTTCGCGGACGCCGTGCAGGCCACCGCCGAACGGTTCGGCCTGGCCGACGGGGAGCTGACCGTCACGGAGTTCGCCTGGATCTCGGCCGAGCGGCGGGACCTGCACGCCGTCGCCCGCGACAACGCGGACTTCGCCGCCCAGGGCTGCGTCGTCCTGCGCGGCGACCGGGCCGACATCCGCACGGTCGTCCACGCCCTGCGCGAGGCCTGGTCGGAGGCCCTGGACCACGCCGTCGCCGTCCCCACTCCCGTCAGGAAGTCCCGATGAAGATCCTCGTCCTGCACCGCGTGCCCTACTTCAAGATCGAGTACCACCGGGGGATCTCCCACGACCTGCACGACGTCACCTACTTCGGCACCGACACCGCCCTCGCCACCCTGCCGCCCGGACTGCGCTGCGAGCGGGTGAGCCGCCCGGGCGCGCGCCCGGCCTTCGAGGAGGCCAGGGACTGGCTGGCGGAGGAGCCGCGCGCCTTCGACCGGGTCATCTCGATGTCGGAGTACGAACTCCTCGACGCGGCCCGGCTCCGCGAACACCTCGGCGTCCCGGGCGCGCCCGTCGACCAGGTCGCGCTCGCCCGCGACAAGGTCCTGATGAAGCGGGCCGTCGAGGAGGCGGGCCTACGCGTGCCGCGCTTCCTGCCGCTGCCGAGCTTCCTCCGACTGGGCGGCCGGGCGCCCTGGAACGGCCGTACCGTCCTCAAGCCGCACCGCGGCGCCTCCAGCGAGGACGTGCTCGTCTACGCCACCCCGCGCGAGGCCGCCGCGGCGGTCACCGAGGGCCGCACCGGCGTCGCCCGGCTCGACGGTCCCGACGGTCCCGACGGTCCCGACGCCGGGCCCGCACGAGAGGACTTCCAGGTCGAGGAGTTCGTCGCCGGGCCGATCCGGCACTTCGACGGCCTGGTGCAGAACGGCGAGGTCCTGGCCCTCACCGCGAGCGAGTACCTGGGCACCTGCCTGGAGTACGCGCAGGGGCGGCCGATGGGCTCGTTCCAGATCGGCTTCTCCGCGGAGACCCGCGCCTGGGTGTCCCGCGCCCTGGCCGCCGTACGGATCGAGGACGGCACCTTCCACCTGGAGGCGATCGTCCAGGCGGGAGACCCCGACGGCGAGCTCGTCTTCCTGGAGGTCGGCAACCGCGTCGGGGGCGCAGACGTGGTGGCCACCTTCGAGCTGGCCACCGGCATCCACCTGCCCTCGTACGAGCTGCGCGTCCTGCTCGGCGAGCCCGTCGCCGGGACGTTCCCCGAGCCGGACGCCGACCGCCTTCGGTACGCCTGGTTCGTCCACCCCGGCCACCACCTGGCCGGGCGTGAGTACCGCGGCCTGGAGGGCGCGGGGGCGTTCCGGTCCGGGCCGCGCGTGGTCACCTGGCACGAACTGCCGCCCGGGGCGCCGCTGCCCGACCACATCACCTACCAGGCCGGGGAGACCGTCCTCGCCGGGATCGTCGCGGGCGACACCCCCGAGGAGACCCGCGAGTGGATGGCCGCCCTCTTCGGCTCCCTCTCGGTCGCCACCCGCCCGGCCGCCGCACCCCTCACTCCACCGCTCGTCCCCGAAACTCCCGAACAGGTCCCCGCATGAAGAAACAGCACATCCTGATCGCGGTGGCCGTCACCGCGATCTGGGGTCTCAACTTCTCGATCATCAAGATCGGGCTCAAGAGCGTCGACCCGCTGATCCTGGCCGGGATCAGGTTCGCGCTCTGCGCGCTGCCGGCCGTCTTCTTCCTGAAGCGGCCGCAGGTGCCGTGGCGCCACCTCGTCGGCTACGGCCTGGTGTTCGGCGTCGGCCTGTGGGGTGTGGTGAACCTGGGCATCGAGGCCGGGGTGTCGTCCGGGATCGCCTCCCTGGTCCTGCAGTTCAGCGCGTTCCTGACGATCCTGCTCGGGGCCGTGGTGTTCCGCGAGTCGCTGTCCCGGTTCCAGTACCTGGGGATGGCGGTCGCGCTCGCCGGACTCTTCTCGATCACGTTCGTCACCGACGGCACGGTGACCATCGCCGGCGTCGCGCTCGTCCTGGTCGGCGCCGTGTCGTGGAGCGTCGCCAACGTGATCCTCAAGAAGGCCAAGCCCACCGACACCCTGGCGTTCCTGGTGTGGGCGAGCCTCTTCGCGCCGATCCCGCTCTTCCTGCTCGACCTGGTCGTGAACGGCACCGAGGGGTACGTCGCGCTGCCGCAGCAGCTCGGCTGGTCGGCGATCCTGTCCATCCTCTTCCAGGCCTACCCGAACACCCTCCTGGGGTACGCCATCTGGAACTGGCTGCTCCGCGAGTACCCGGTCTCGACCGTCGCCCCGCTCTCCCTGCTCGTACCGGTCTTCGGCGTCCTCGGCTCGGTGCTGATCTTCAGCGAGCCGCTGCCCGCGCTCAAGCTGGTCGCCGGGGCGCTGATCGTCGCGGGCCTGGTCATCGGCCTGTACGGCAAGCGGCTGACCGAGTCCACGGTCGCCAGGCTCCCGTCGTCGGTGAGCCGCTGATGAGCGCCCTCGACGAGCCCGCGCACCAGCAGGTGGCCGAGCTGTCGGACCGGTACGTGGACGAGCTGGCCGTCCTCGACCCGTGCCTGGCCGCCGTCATGGGCATCGCCGGGCAGGAGGAGCGGCTCACCGACCACGGCCCGGGCGCCGCGTGGGAGCGGGCAGAGCTGGCGCGCCGCACGCTCCGGGCGCTCGACGCCACGCCCGCCACCGGGGACGCGGAGCGGATCGCGGCGGCCGTGCTGCGCGAGCGACTCGCCACGGAGGTGGCCCTGGCCGACGCCGACGCGTACGGCACGCTCCTCGACACCCTCGACGGCCCGGTCCAGCGGCTGCGCCACGCGGTGGGCCTCCTCGACCAGGGCGCCGACACCGCCTGGGACGCGCTCCACGCGCGGCTGCGGGCCGTCCCCGGGGCGCTCGCGGGGCTGCGCGAGGGCCTGGAGGACGCCCGGCGCCGAGGCCGTGTCGCGGCGTACCGGCAGGTCGTACGGAACGCCCGGGAGTGCCGCGACATGCGGCCGTACCTCGCGGGGCTGACCGCCGGGCACGGCGACGGCGCCCTGCGGAGCGCCCTGGACGAGGCCGCGACGGCCGCGAACGACGCCCTGACCGGCTTCTCGGCGTACCTCTCCGAGGAGCTCGCGGCGGACGCGCCGGAGCGCGAGGCGGTGGACCGGGACCGCTACCTGCTGGGCGTACGGGAGTTCCTCGGCACCCGGCTCGACCTGGAGGAGACCTATGCGTGGGGCTGGGAGGAACTGGCCCGGGTGCGGCGGGAGACGGCCGAGGCCGCGGCGGCCGTCGCACCCGGCGAGCCGGTGCCGGCGGTGCTTGCGGCGCTCGACGGCGACCCCCGCCACCTGGTGAAGGGCGCGGCGGCGTTCCGCGACTGGCTCCAGAAGCTCGCCGACGGTGCCATCGCCGACCTCGACGGCACCCACTTCGCCATCCCCGCGCCCCTGTTACGGATCGACTGCCGGACCGCCCGCACCGACGGGCCCGCCTCCTACCTGGCGCCCAGCGAGGACCTGTCGCGCCCCGGCACGGTCTGGTGGCCGGTGCCGACCGACCCGGACGTGCCGGTCCCGACGTGGACCGTGCCGAGCACGATGTTCCACGAGGGCGTCCCGGGCCACCACCTCCAGCTGGGCGTCACGACCCTCAACACCGCGACCCTCAACCGGTTCCAGCGCCTCGCGAGCGAGCTGCACGTGGGGCACTGCGAGGGGTGGGGCCTGTACGCGGAGCGGCTGATGGACGAGCTGGGGTACCTCGCCGACCCGGCGCACCGCCTCGGCATGCTGGCCGGCGGGCAGCAGTTGCGCGCCGCGCGGGTGGTCCTGGACATCGGCCTGCACCTGCGGCTCCGGATCCCCGCGGGCACCGGGTTCCACGAGGGCGAGCGGTGGACGCCGGGCCTCGCCCGGGAGTTCCTCGCCGAGCACTGCGGGGTCGGCCCGGCGGGGTTCGTCGCGTTCGAGATCGACCGGTATCTGGGGCGCCCCGGGCAGGCCCTCGCCTACAAGCTGGGCGAGAAGGCGTGGCTGGACGCCCGGGACGCGGCCCGCCGCCGCGACGGGGCCGCGTTCGACCTCAAGCGCTTCCACCGACAGGCCCTGGATCTCGGGCCGATGGGCCTGGACCTGCTGCGGGCGGAGCTGACCCGCGCGAACTGACTCGCTCCGACCGACCTGCTACGGCGTCGTCTTCAGCACGTGTGTGGTGTCCGTGCCGAGGGCGGCGCCGTCGGCGTCGGCGGGCACGAACTCCGGTACTGGCGTGCCGTGTTGGTCGACCAGGACGGAATGCTCCTCCCCGGGCGCGAAGGCGTGCCGCTCGCCCCACTGCCGCAGCGTGAGGATGACCGGGAAGAGCGCGCGGCCCGCGTCCGTGAGCACGTACTCCTGGCGCCGGCCCGTCGGCGCGGTGCGCTGGGCGAGGACCCCGTGAGCGGTCAGCTTGCGGAGGCGGTCGGTGAGGATGTTGCGGGCGATTCCGGTCCGGCGCTGGAACTCGGTGAACGACCGCGCCCCGTCCATCGCGTCGCGCACGACGAGCAGGCTCCACCGGTCGCCGACGAGGTCGAGCGTGCGGGCGACGGGGCACTCGGGATCGGTCCAGTCGAGGTTCGGGGCGCTCATGGTGGTGCGTGTCATGACACCTCCCATTGGGTTGCGGATTGAAACCATCATGCCGTACCGTCAAAACGGTTGCAATCTGCTACCGATCTCGATGGGAGCGCTATGAACATGTGGCGGCGGTTACTGCTGGCGATGATCTGCGGTGTCGCGGTGGCGAGCATCTACGCCGCGCAGCCGGTCCTCGAACCGATGGGCCGCGACCTCGGCGTCTCGGCGGAACTCGCCGGGTGGATCGTCGCGACCAGCCAGTTCGGCTACCTCGCCGGACTCCTGCTGCTCGTGCCGCTCGGCGATGTGGTCGACCGGCGCCGCCTCATCGCCGTCCACCTGGCGGTCACCGCCGTGGGCCTCGCCCTGACGGCCGTGGCGTCGGCCGCCTGGCTGGCGTTCGTGGGGCTCGCGACCGCCGGCCTGTTCGCGGTCGTCGTGCAGACCACGGTGGCGTACGCCGCCTCCGTCTCGCCGCTCGCCGAACGCGGCCGGAACATCGGCGTCGTCACCTCGGGCGTCGTGGTCGGCATCCTGGGCGCCCGGGTCGTCACCGGCGCGCTCGCCGAGCTGTGGGGCTGGCGGAGCGTGTACGCCGTCCTCGCGGTGCTCTCCCTCGCCCTCGCGGCCCTCGTCCTCGTCGCCCTGCCGTCGGAGGAGCGCGTCCAGCCGCCGGTGGCGTACCGGCAGGTCGTCGCCTCGCTGGGCGGACTGTTCACGGAGCGCGTCGTCCTGACGCGCGGGCTCATCGCGTTCTTCCTGTTCGCCTCGTTCGGCACCCTGTGGAGCGGGCTCTCGCTGCCGCTCGCGGACGCGCCGTGGGAGCTGAGCGAGAGCCAGATCGGCCTGTTCGGCATCGCCGGACTCGCCGGCGCGCTCGGCGCGGCCCGCGCGGGCCGCTGGGCGGACGCGGGCCGGGCGGTCCCGGTCACCGGGTTCGCGTTCGCCCTGCTCCTCGTCTCCTGGGCGGCGATCGCCCAGCTGCCGTGGTCGCTGTGGCTGCTCATCGTCGGGATCGTGGTGCTCGACTTCGCGGTCCAGGCCGTCCACGTGAGCAACCAGCACCTGCTCACCGCCACGCATCCGGACCGCGTCAGCAGCGTCATCGGCGGCTACATGGTCTTCTACTCGCTCGGCTCCGCCCTCGGCGCGGCCGCGACCACCGCGCTCTTCACCTCGTACGGCTGGACGGGCTCCAGCCTCCTCGGGGCCGGGTTCGCGTTCTGCGGCCTCGTCGTCTGGGCGGCGAGCAGGGGAGTGGCCCGCGAGGCGGCGCACATCCCGACGGGCGCGGAGGAGGTACGGGAGGAGGCTCACCGAGCCAAGGCTCTCTGAGCGCCTCCCGCGCCCCCAGGGCGTCGCGCAATGGGCTCCGGCCCGGTTCCCGGTGTTCCTCCCCCGTCACCGGGAGTCGGACCCGAGCCCACTGCGCGACGCCCTCCGTCGTGACGCGGAACCTTTCCTGGCCCCGATGGCTTCCTTAAGCGGACCCTAAGAATCCCAACCCCCGTCCACTCATGGGTATTTGTCCGATTCCCTGTCGCTAGCGTGCTGCCGCACCCGAGTTCCACCCCACCCCCGGCACACAGAGGCAGGCACGCGATGAGCACCACCACTTCGCACCGGCGCAGGACGAGCGGCAGGACGAAGGTCATCGGCGCGGTCGTCACGGCGGCGGTGATCGGCGGCGCGGCCTTCGCCCTCACCGGCACCGCGCAGGCCGCCGCCGTGGGCGCCGCGTACACCCGGACCAGCTCCTGGACCGGCGGCTACACCGGCCAGTACGTCGTCACCAACGAGACCTCCAGCGTCCAGTCGGGGGGCTGGACGCTGGAGTTCGACCTGCCCGCGGGGACGACGATCGGCTCGCTCTGGAACGGCGAGCACACCGTCTCCGGCCGGCACGTCACGGTGAAGCCCGCGAGCTGGAACAAGGTCCTCGCCCCCGGCCAGTCCGTCACCGTCGGCTTCGTGACCTCGGCTGCGGGCCAGGCGGGCGACCCCGCCAACTGCCTCATCAACAAGGCCTCCTGCTCCGTCGGCGGCGCCACCCCGACCCCGAGCGGCCGCCCCACCACGCCGCCCACCGCCACCGCGAGCCCCTCCGCCCCGGCGACCCCCACCGCGAAGCCGTCGACCAGCACCCCGCCGGCCCCGACGACCACGGCTCCCACCCCCACCCCGACCGGGACCCCGGCGGCAGGGGCCGCGAAGTTCGCGCCGTACGTCGACACCTCCCTCTACCCGGCGTACGACCTGCTCGCGACCGCCGACGCCACCGGGGTCAAGGAGTTCAACCTCGCCTTCATCACCTCCGGCGGCTCCTGCGCCCCGCTCTGGGGCGGCGTGACCGACCTGGCCAACGACAAGGTGGCCGCCCAGATCGGAGCCCTGCGGGCCAAGGGCGGCGACGTCCGCGTCTCCTTCGGCGGCGCCGCCGGTCACGAACTGGCCCTGAACTGCGCGAACTCCGCCGACCTCGCGGCCGCCTACGGCAAGGTCGTCGACCGGTACAAGCTCACCAAGGTCGACTTCGACATCGAGGGCGCCGCCCTGCCGGACACCGCCGCCAACACCCGGCGCTCCCAGGCGATCGCCCAGCTCCAGAAGTCCCACCCCGGCCTGAACGTCTCCTTCACCCTGCCGGTCATGCCCGAGGGCCTGACCCAGCCGGGCGTGGACCTGCTCGCCGACGCCAAGCGCAACGGCGTCCGCGTCGACGCCGTCAACATCATGGCGATGGACTACGGACCGGCCTACAGCGCCGACATGGGGACGTACGCCATCCAGGCCGCCACCGCCACCCAGGCCCAGATCAAGGGCGTCCTCGGCCTCTCCGACGCCGCCGCCTGGAAGGCCGTCGCCGTGACCCCGATGATCGGCGTCAACGACGTGACGACCGAGATCTTCAAGGTCGACGACGCCACCCAGCTGGTCGACTTCGCGAAGTCCAAGGGCATCGGCTGGCTCTCGATGTGGTCCTCGACCCGCGACAAGCAGTGCGCGGCCGGCGCGGTCAACCACGCGGACGCCACCTGCTCCTCGATCCTCCAGCAGCCCCTGGCCTTCACCAAGGCCTTCGCCGCCTACAAGTAGCGAGCCCAGGACCCCCCTGTCCCCCCACCCACGCGCGCCCCGGCCGGAGCCCTACCCTCCGGCCGGGGCGCGCCCCTTGAGAACCCCGGCTCACCCCTTCACCGCGCCCCGCATGATCCCGCCGACGATCTGCCGCCCGAACACCACGAACACCACCAGCAGCGGCAGCGTCCCGAGCAGCGCCCCCGCCATGATCACCGACGGGTCCGGGACGTAGCCCCGCCCGAGCCCCGCGAGCGCCACCTGGACCGTCGGGCTGCCGTTCTGGGTCAGCGCGATCACCGGCCAGAAGAAGTCGTTCCAGGCCATCACGAACGACAGCATCCCCAGCACCGCCATCGCCGGCCGCGCGGCCGGGAACACCACGTGCCAGACGATCCGCAGCGTGCCCGCCCCGTCCGTCCTGGCCGCCTCGATCAGCTCCGTGGGCAGCGCCCGGCTCAGGTGCTGGCGCATGAAGAAGACCCCGAAGGCGGAGACGAGCGCCGGCAGCACGACGGACTGCAGCCGGTCGGTCCACGACACCTCGGCGATCAGCATGAACAGCGGTACGACGGCCAGCTGCGGCGGCACCATCATCGTGCCGATCACCACGAGCAGCAGCCCGTTCCTGAACCGGAACCGCAGCTTGGCGAAGGCGAAGCCGGCCAGCGTCGAGAAGAGCACCGTGCCCGCCGCCACCGCACCCGCGACGACCGTGGTGTTGAGCAGCGCCACCCCCAGATTGGCGTCCGTCCAGGCCGTGGAGAGGTTCGCGGGCAGGTTCCCGCCGAACCAGAGCGGCGGCGGGGTCCTGGCGAGCCGCGTGGTGTCCCGCGAGGCCGCGACCGCCGTCCACAGCAAGGGGAAGAGAGACCCGGCGGTGAAGAGGACGAGCAGGGCGTACACCGGCCACCCGGCCGCCCGCGACGCGGCACGCATCAGGACTCCTCCCGCCCGGCGAACCACGGCCGCAGCAGCCGCGCCACCGCGCCGATCAGCAGCAGGATCAGGAACATGGCCCAGGCGATCGCCGACGCCCGCCCCAGATGGTGGTTCACCCACCCCTGCTCGTACAGATAGAGACCCAGCGTCTGGTACTGGTGGTCCGCCCCGCCCGTGGCCCCGGCGCCCCCGTTGAAGAGCAGCGGCTCCCCGAAGAGCTGCGTCGCGCCGATCGTCGAGACCACGACCGTGAAGAGGATCGTCGGCCGCAGCCCCGGCACCGTCACATGGACGAACTGCCGCCACCGCGAGGCCCCGTCGAGCTCCGCCGCCTCGTACAGCTCGCGCGGGATCGACTGCATCGCCGCCAGATAGATCAGCGCGTTGTAGCCCGTCCAGCGCCAGATCACGATCGTCGACACCGCGACCCGCGAGGCCCACGTCCCGTTCTGCCAGTCCACCGGCCCGAACCCGACCGCCCCGAGCACCCAGTTGACCAGCCCGTGGTCCCGCCCGAAGAGCAGCACGAAGACCAGCGTGGCCGCGGCCACCGAGGTCGCGTACGGAGTCAGGGCCGCGACCCGGAAGAACGTACGGCCGCGCAGCCGGGAGTTGAGCAGATGCGCGAGGCCGAGCGCGATCAGCAGCTGCGGAACGGTCGACAGGACACCGATGGTGACCGTGTTCCCCAGCGCGTTCCAGAAGAAGTCGTCGCTCAGGAGCCGGGTGAAGTTCCGCGCCCCCACCCACTCCATCCGGTCCGGCGCGGTCAGCTCGACCCGGTGCAGCGAGGCCCAGCCGGTGTAGAGGAGCGGGAAGAGCCCGAAGGCGGCGAAGAGCACGAAGAAGGGGGCGACCAGCGCGTACGGCCCGTAGCGCAGGTCCCGCCGATGCCGCCGGGCGCGCTGGGTCGCCTCCTTCGTCCGGCGCGCGGGTGCTTCCAGCGGGGGTACGGCGACGTCGACCTCGGCCTCGGTCATCGGGTCACCGGTCCAGGGCGTTGTCGATCGTCTTCACGGCCGCGTCCCAGCCGGCCCGCGGCGGCCGCCCCTTCTGGTCGACCTGGAGCATCCCGATGTCGGCCAGGTTCTGCGCGATGACCGCGTCCTTCGGACCGGTGACCGCGACCGGCACGCCCCGGGCGGCCGCCGCGAAGATCGCGCCGACGGGCGCGCCGCCGAAGTAGGCGTGCCGGGCCCCGGAGACGGCGGGCAGGGCGAGGGCGGCCGAGGAGCTGGGGAAGCTGCCCCGCCGCGCGAAGAGCGTCGCCTGCTGGGCGGGCGCGGTCAGCCAGGCCACCAGCTTCACCGCCTCGGCCCGGTGCTTCCCGGCCGACGGTACGACGAGGAAGGAGCCGCCCCAGTTGCCGGGCCGGGGCGCCGCCGCCACGTCCCACGCGCCCCGGCCTGCGGGCCCGGCCTTGTCCTGGATGTAGCCGAGCATCCAGGCCGGGCAGGAGACCGTGGCGAACCGGCCGTTGGCGTACGCCTGGTCCCAGGCGGGCGTGAACTGCTGGAGCCTGGCCGTCAGGCCCCCGGTGGCGAAGGCGGCGGCCAGGTCCCAGGCGCGTTTCACCGCCGGGTTGTCCTTGTAGACGACCTCGCCGCTGGTGTCGTAGAAGCGGCGGGGGCTGCTTCCGGTGATCGCGGCCATCACCCCGGAGGCGGAGTCGACGAAGGCGACCCCGGCGGGCGCGGCGGCCTTGAACCGCCGGCCGACGTCCAGGTACTTCTGCCAGTCCCCGGCCCAGAGCCGCCCGACGGCGGCCCGGTCGGTGGGAAGCCCGGCCTTGGCGAAGAGGTCCTTGCGGTAGCAGACGGCCTGCGGCCCGATGTCCGTGCCCAGGGCGACCGTTCGGCCGTTCCGGTCGGTGCCCTGCGCCCATTTCCAGGGCAGGAAGGCGTTCTTGTCGACGCCGCTCGCCCGGCCGAGGTCTTCGAGCCGGTGCCCCTGGGTGGTGGTGACCTCGGCGATGTTGTTCACCTCGACGGCCTGCACGTCGGCGAGGCCGGAGTCGGAGACGAGGTGGGTGAGGAGCTGCGGGTAGTAGTTCTCGTTCCGCTCGATCGAGGTCTGCCGGACGGTGATCCCGGGGTGGAGCCGCATGTACGTGTCGTAGAGCCCGGCCTCCTTCAGGCCGAAGGCCCCGAACACCCCGACGGTGAGCGTGGTCCGCCCGGGCTGCTCGGCGGGGCCCGCGGCGCACCCGGTCGGCAGCGCGCCGGCGAGCACGGCGGCGACGGCGACGGCGGTACGACTCCTCCGCATGACGGCCTTCCGGTGCCGGGGCGTGGTGACCGTCGTCACGTTAGGCGCCGCCCCCGCCCCGCACCTCGGGGGCGCCGCGCGCGCTCACCCGAAGGGCCCCGGAAAACGACCGAGGCCCCGGTTCTTTCGAACCGGGGCCTCGACCTTCAGGGTGAGTGACGGGACTCGAACCCGCGGCATCCTGGACCACAACCAGGTGCTCTACCAGCTGAGCTACACCCACCATGACCGGCGGTTTCCCGAAGGTTTCCCCGACCGGCCGAGAAGAAGTCTACAGGGTCCGGGAGGGTGCTCGCGCCCGCATTCGACCCGGGGGCGTCAGAGGTGCGTCAGGGGCGCGAGCAGGGCGTCCCAGAGGGTGTGGGCTACTCCGGGGGCAGGACGTGGCGGGCCGCGATCTGCTTCGCCGTGTCCGAGTCGGGCCCGGGCTGCGGGACGAAGATCGCCTCGCGGTAGTAGCGCAGCTCGGCGATGGACTCGCGGATGTCGGCGAGCGCGCGGTGGTTGCCGCTCTTCTCCGGGCTGTTGAAGTACGCCCTCGGGTACCAGCGGCGGGCCAGCTCCTTGACCGAGGAGACATCGACGATCCGGTAGTGCAGGTGGCTCTCCAGGGCCGGCATGTCCCGCGAGAGGAAGCCCCGGTCGGTGGAGACCGAGTTCCCGCACAGCGGCGCCTTGCCGGGCTCCTTGACGTGCTCGCGCACGTAGGCGAGGACCTGCGCCTCGGCGTCGGCGAGGGTCGTGCCCTCGGCCAGGGCGTCGAGGAGGCCGGAGGAGGTGTGCATCTGGCGCACGATCTCGGGCATGGTCTCCAGCGCCGCTTCCGGCGGCCGGATGACGATGTCCACGCCGTCGCCGAGCACGTTCAGTTCCGAGTCGGTGACCAGCGCGGCCACCTCGATGAGTGCGTCGTCCGTCAACGAGAGCCCGGTCATCTCGCAGTCGATCCACACCATGCGATCGTTCATGCGTCCTACCTTAGGGCCTGCTCTTTGGTTCGGACCCGTACGCCGGCGGGCGCCCGGGAGAGGTTCTCCCCGGGCGCCCGCCGGTTTTCTCGGTGCGCGGCTTGTGGCACGCGGTCTGGTCGGCCCCTAGGGGGCGCTGCGCTGGCCCGGGAGGGCCGGTCGCCCGGAGGCGTACGCGTCGGAGTGCGGCTTCCCCGGGTCGAGCGGCCCGCCGGGCCGTCGGCCCACCGGCATGCCGCCCTGCGACGGCACCAGCGGGTCGAGGACCGTCACGGGCTCGGCCTGCGGGCGCCGAGCCCGGTAGGCCGCGCGGTACGCGGCCGGCGAGGAGCCGAGCTGGCGGCGGAAGTGCCCGCGCAGCGCGACCGGCGACCGGAAGCCGCAGCGTCCCGCGACCTCGTCGACCGAGTAGTCGGAGGTCTCGAGCAGCCGCTGCGCCTGGAGCACCCGCTGGGTGATCAGCCACTGGAGCGGGGCGGACCCCGTCAGTGAGCGGAAGCGCCGGTCGAACGTACGCCGTGACATGTACGCACGGGCCGCGAGCGTCTCCACGTCGAACTGCTCGTGGAGGTGCTCCAGGGCCCAGGCGACGACCTCGGCGAGCGGGTCGGCGCCGATCTCCTCGGGCAGGGACCTGTCGAGGTAGCGCTCCTGGCCGCCGCTGCGCCGCGGCGGGACGACCAGTCGGCGCGCGAGCGCGCCGGCGGCCTCCGCGCCGTGGTCGGTCCGCACGATGTGCAGACACAGGTCGATGCCGGCCGCGGTGCCGGCCGAGGTCAGCACGTCCCCGTCGTCGACGAAGAGCTCCCGCGGGTCCACATGGACCGACGGATAGCGCTTGGCGAGCGTCGGCGCGTACATCCAGTGTGTGGTGGCCGGGCGGCCGTCGAGCAGCCCGGCGGCGGCGAGCACGAACGCGCCGGTGCACAGCCCGACGATCCGCGCGCCTTCTTCGTGTGCCCGGCGCAGCGCTTCGAGTGCTTCCGGCGGTGGCGGCGAGGTGATCGACCGCCAGGCCGGTACGACGACGGTTCCGGCGCGACTGATCGCGTCCAGGCCGTACGGCGCGGTCAGTTCGAGGCCCCCTGTGGTCCGCAGCGGGCCTTCCTCACCGGCGCACACGAGCAGCCGGTAACGCGGTACTCCGGCGTCCTGCCGGTCGATTCCGAACACGGAGAGCGGGATGGAGCTCTCGAAGATGGGGCCGCCACTGAACAGCAGCACCGCGACTACTTCGCGGCGGCGGCGCCCGGACAGCTTCCGTGCGGCCTCCGTAACGGCGGAGTCCTGGCTCATGACGCTAAGCCCCCCTCGGTGTTCGCGTCTCCCTGGTCCTGTCGCTCCTGCACGATTCCCCTCGGTTTTGCACGAGACCCCAGTCTTCGATACCCATGATCGAATCTACTGTGTTCCGTAGTGCCGACGTGCCACGTTCTCCATCCAGCACATTGTCGACAAGGCAACTTGGCGCGAAGCATTCGATCACGAAGCGTTCCACTCGTGGGCCGCGCAGGGAAGTGCGCGTGGCTCGCATGGCCCGTCCCCGTAGGGTGCGGAGGCCCGGCGCACGCCTTTCCGGCCTGGTGGCACGGGGGTTGAGGGGTCATTCCGCCAAGGACGCGCCGACATCTGGAACTTGGCTGAAAACATATGGGCGTGGGCGTGCGAATACGTCAGCTTCGCGAGGGACGCGTCACCCGTGACGGTGGTTTCGGCCGCCGTGCGAGCGACGTGCGCGGGGTGCCGCCGTCTCGGCCCGCAGACCCCGCTCCGAGCGGCGCAGGAGCACCCGGCAGACCGCCGTCACGGCCGCGAGCCCGAGCGCCGTTCCGGCGGCGCCGCCCAGCGAGGTGCCGTAGACCACGAGGACGACCGGGACGAGGACGCAGCAGAAGACCGCCCACCGGACGACATCGCCCGCCGACTCCGTGGGGGCCGCGGACACGACGGGCGCGGGGCGGCCGGCGGGTCGGTCGGCGGGGACGCGGTCGAGGGGAAGGTCGTCGGGGCGGGCGGTGGCGGCGGCCGTTGGTGCGGGCACGGGCGGGGCTCCCTGCGACGGTGACTGGACCTGTGGGAACGACAAGCGGAACGTTCCGGTCACTCTCGCGGGCCTCCGTTCGGCCCCCGTACGGACCCCGTAGGGACCCCTGGCGGGGCCTCGGAGGGGCACGGAAAGGACAGCTGTAGGGGACAGGCGGCATTGCCATAACGGGACGGGCTCGTGCATGCTCCCTGGAACGCCGTGCGAGCGCTGTGTGCGGGCCCTGGACGGCTCTGGGCAGGAGAGGAGTGTCGCCGTACCCTTGGGGGTATGGGCTTGGGAAGATGATTCCCGGACACAGCTCCGCCGCCAACCGTTGCTCCGTACGACGCAGACGTATAGGTATACGACGTTCTCCCGTTTCCCTTCCCACGAGGATCTTCTTCGCCGAGACACCGATGGCCGGTCACGAATTCCCCGAACCCGCGGACCGCAAGCGCGTCGCCGATTCCACGGTCGACCCCCTCGCGGTCGAACAGCCACGCCACTCCTGCGATCCCGCCTTCCGCCACGGAGTGGTCGTCGGTTTCGACGGCTCGACCTCCAGTGAGCGAGCCCTCGCCTACGCCATCGGCATGGCCAAACGATCCGGCTCCGGCCTGATCATCGTGCATGTCGCCAACCGGCTCCCCACCACCGTCTGGGCGGGCTGCGAGCCGCCGGTCTTCGTCGACGTCCCCGACCACCGCACCGAGGTGCTCGGTCTGGAGCTCGCCTGCGCGGACTATCTGGCCGAGGTGCCCTGGATCCTCGTCGAGCGCGGCGGCGACATCTGCCACGAGCTGGAGGAGGTCGGCCGGGAGTACTCCGCCGACGCGATCGTGGTCGGCTCGACGCACGGGATCGTCGGCCGCATCTTCGGCTCGGTGGCCGGCCGGCTCGCCAAGCGCGCGCAGCGGCCCGTGATCGTCATCCCCTGACGCGCTTCACTTCCTCGACGCTTCGTCAACTCCCTTCGTACGGCGATAATTTCTGGCCACGAAAGGTGATTTGTGTGCTTGTGAAGGGTACTTAAATGTCACCGGATCAAGCAGCTCACGCAGCACAACTGCCCACTTGAAGGGAGCCCGCCGTGGACAAAGACGTCGCCGCGGGAAACACGACCTCCACTCTCGGCCACCTCGCGCTCGGACTGACCCTGCTGGCCTTCGGCATCGGCAGCACCGGCGTCATCGACAACGTCGCGGCGTCGGACGCCGCATCCCTCGCCACCTGGGTCGGCGGGGTGGCGCTCTTCCTCGTCGGCCTGCTCGCCCTGCGTGCCGGCAACGGCGGTGAGGGCACGGCCTATTCGGCGCTCGGTGCGTTCTGGTTCACCTGGGGGACCGGAGTCGGCGACGGCGGCTCGGCCGAGGCCACCGGTCTCTTCCTGCTGCTGTGGGCGCTCCTGGCGCTCACGCTGACCATGGCGGCCGCGGGCAGCGGTCTGTTCGGACAGGGTGTCTACGGGCTGCTGTTCGTCGCGCTGCTGCTGCTCGGCATCGGCGCACTCGCCGACAACGGCGGTCTGGCGAAGGCGGGCGGCTGGGTCGCCGCGCTGGCGGGTCTGGCGGCCTGGTACGGCGCGACGGCGGCGGTGGCCCACTGGCCGACCTCGCTGAGCCGCTCGGGCCGCAGCGCGGCCACGGCGAGCTGACACAGGAGGGCTGACAAAAGAGCGGTCCCCGCGCACGAGGTGCGCGGGGACCGCTCTGTGTGTCCGGCCGGGCGTCCGCCCTTCCGGGGACAGGTCCGGAAGGCGGGCGGACGGGCTTTCCCGGCCGTGGTCGAGAGCTCCGGGTGACAGGCCCGGACAGCTGCTACTCGACCGTGACGGACTTGGCCAGGTTGCGCGGCTTGTCGATGTCGCGGCCCATGGCGAGCGCCGTGTGGTAGGCGAGGAGCTGGAGCGGGATGCCCATCAGGATCGGGTCCAGCTCGTCCTCGTTCTTCGGGACGACGATGGTGTGGTCGGCCTTGGCCTGCTCCTGGTGCGCGACCGCGAGGATGCGGCCGCTGCGGGCCTTGATCTCCTCCAGGGCGGCGCGGTTCTTCTCCAGCAGGTCGTCGTCGGGGACGATCGCGACCGTCGGCAGAGCCGGCTCGATGAGCGCGAGCGGGCCGTGCTTCAGCTCGGAGGCCGGGTACGCCTCGGCGTGGATGTACGAGATCTCCTTGAGCTTCAGGGAGGCCTCGAGGGCGACGGGGTAGCCCCGCACGCGGCCGATGAACATCATCGACTGGGCGCCCGCGTACTCCGCGGCGATCTTCTTGATCTCTTCCTCGGTCTCGAGGATCTCGCTGATCTGGCCGGGCAGCTTGCGCAGGCCCTCGATGATCCGCTTGCCGTCGGTGACCGACAGGTCGCGGATGCGGCCGAGGTGCAGGGCGATCAGCGCGAAGGCGGTCACCGTGTTGGTGAAGCACTTGGTGGAGACGACGCAGACCTCGGGGCCCGCGTGCACGTACACGCCGCCGTCGGCCTCGCGGGCGATGGCGGAGCCGACCACGTTGACGACGCCGATGACGCGGGCGCCCTTGCGCTTCAGCTCCTGCACGGCGGCGAGCACGTCGTACGTCTCACCGGACTGGGAGACGGCGATGTACAGGGTGTCGGGGTCCACGACCGGGTTGCGGTAGCGGAACTCCGAGGCCGGCTCGGCGTCGGCGGGGATGCGGGCCATGGACTCGATGAGCCCGGCGCCGATGAGACCGGCGTGGTACGAGGTGCCGCAGCCGAGGATCTTGATCCGGCGGATCGAGCGGGCCTCGCGGGCGTCCAGGTTCAGGCCGCCCAGGTGGACGGTGGAGAACCGGTCGTCGATCCGGCCGCGCAGCACGCGGTCGACCGCGTCGGGCTGCTCGGAGATCTCCTTGTGCATGTACGTGTCGTGGCCGCCCATGTCGTAGGAGGCGGCCTCCCACTCCACGGTCTCCGGGGTGGCCGTCGTGGTGGCGCCCGAGGTCGTGTACGTACGGAAGTCGTCGGCCTTGAGGGTGGCCATCTCGCCGTCGTCGAGGGTGACGACCTGGCGGGTGTGGGCGATCAGGGCGGCGACGTCGGAGGCGACGAACATCTCCTTCTCGCCGATGCCGAGGACGACCGGGGAGCCGTTGCGGGCCACCACGATGCGGTCGTTGAAGTCGGCGTGCATGACGGCGATGCCGTAGGTGCCCTCGATGACCTTGAGCGCCTCGCGGACCTTCTCCTCCAGGGTGGTGGCCTGGGAGCGGGCGATGAGGTGGGTGATGACCTCGGTGTCGGTCTCGGACGCGAAGACGACGCCGTCGGCCTCCAGCTTGGCGCGGAGCTCCTGGGCGTTGTCGACGATGCCGTTGTGGACGACCGCGACCTTGTTCTCGGGGTCCATGTGCGGGTGCGAGTTGATGTCGCTCGGCGCGCCGTGGGTGGCCCAGCGGGTGTGGGCGATGCCGGTGGTGCCGGTGAAGCGCTTGGGGACACGGGCCTCCAGGTCACGGACCCGGCCCTTGGCCTTGACCATCTTCAGGCCGGTGGCCTTCGGGCTGGTGATGACGATGCCGGCGGAGTCGTACCCCCGGTACTCCAGCCGCTGCAGGCCTTCCAGCAGCAGCGGGGCGACGTCGCGCTTTCCGATGTAACCGACGATTCCGCACATATAGGTGTCAACCCTCCAAGTTGGTGTGTGTGCCCGGCCGTGACCCGGTCGGCGTCACCCGTAGACGATGCGGCGCAGCTGCCGGAGCGAGAGCTCCGGTGGCGCCACCGCGCGGTGCGGCAGCTCGGCCGCGATGCGCTCGAAGATCTCGGCGTTCACCGCGCCACCGGACTGCAGCTCGCGGTGGCGGCGGCGGACGAAGTCCTCGGTCGACTCGTCGAAGTACGCCAGCACGTCGAGCACCACCCGGGCGGCCTCCCCGCGCTGGAGCGCGGTGCTGCGCACCAGGTGGTCGATGAGGTCGTCATGCGACGGGCGGCGATCGAGCACCCGAGAATACTGAGGGGTCACCCCCATTCTTCGCAAGAATCCTGCCCGAATTCGGGCAGGCGCCTTCATGATCACCGCCCTGAGGGCGAAATTGGTCTACACCTTGACCGCTGAAGTGGTGCACGGTACGCATGGTGACTGTTCGGATACGCATATCCACAGCCGTAAAGCCCGACGAAGTTGATCGACGTTCATTGACGTTCATCGAAAGGGACCCATGTCTGTGAGACAGCGCAGAACGCTTCCCCGCCTCCTCGGCGCCGCACTGCTCCTCGCGGCGGCCGGCATCTCCTCCGTCGGAGCCGCCCCCGTCTCCCACTCCGCCGCCGACTCCACGACCCGCCCGCTCGGCCAGGTCGTCCCCGTCCCGGCCTCCGTGGCCCCGGCCGGACAGCCGTACACGCTCACCTCCGCCACCCGCATCCGGATCGACGAGGACTCCCGCGACTCCCGCGCCGTCGCCGACTACCTCGCCGGCATCCTGCGCCCGTCCACCGGCCTCTCCCTGCGCGTCGTCGACGAGCACGACGCGAGCGGCGGCATCCGACTCCGCCTCAGCGGTGCGGAGACGTCCCTCGGCGACGAGGGCTACCGGCTGCAGTCGGGACGGGACGGCGTCACCCTCACGGCCCACCGGCCCACCGGCCTCTTCCGCGGCGTCCAGACCCTGCGCCAGCAGCTCCCGGCGGCCGTCGAGAAGAAGACCAGGCAGCCCGGCCCCTGGAAGGTCGCCGGCGGCACCATCACCGACACCCCGCGCTACGCCTACCGCGGCGCGATGCTCGACGTCTCCCGGCACTTCTTCACCGTCGAGCAGGTCAAGCGGTACATCGACCAGCTCGCCCTCTACAAGATCAACAAGCTGCACCTGCACCTCTCCGACGACCAGGGCTGGCGCATCGCCATCGACTCCTGGCCCCGGCTCGCCACCTACGGCGGCTCCACCCAGGTCGGCGGCGGCCCCGGCGGCTACTACACCAAGGCCGACTACAAGGAGATCGTCCGCTACGCCGCCTCCCGCCACCAG
Organism: Streptomyces sp. NPDC026092; assembly: GCF_040638605.1. NCBI lineage: Bacteria > Bacillati > Actinomycetota > Actinomycetes > Kitasatosporales > Streptomycetaceae > Streptomyces > Streptomyces sp. NPDC026092. The sequence goes on along the minus strand of NZ_JBEZYN010000012.1, from coordinate 27,198 downwards.
GAGGTCGTCCCCGAGATCGACCTGCCGGGCCACACCAACGCGGCCCTCGCCTCCTACGCCGAGCTGAACTGCGACGGCGTCGCCCCGCCGCTCTACACCGGCACCGCCGTCGGCTTCAGCTCCCTGTGCGTGCCGAAGGAGATCACGTACGACTTCGTGGACGACGTCATCCGCGAACTCGCCGCGCTCACCCCCGGCACGTACCTCCACATCGGCGGCGACGAGGCGCACTCCACGCCCCACGCGGACTACGTGGCCTTCATGGAGCGGGTCCAGCCGATCGTCGCGAAGTACGGCAAGACCGTCGTCGGCTGGCACCAGCTCACCGGCGCCGTGCCCGCCCAGGGCGCCCTCGCCCAGTACTGGGGCCTCGACCGGACCAGTGCGGCGGAGAAGGAGCAGGTCGCGGCGGCCGCGCGGAACGGCACCGGGCTGATCCTCTCGCCCGCCGACCGGGTCTACCTCGACATGAAGTACACCAAGGACACCAAGCTGGGCCTCGCCTGGGCCGGCTACGTCGAGGTCCAGCGCTCCTACGACTGGAACCCGGCCGCCTACCTCCCCGGCGCGCCCGCCGAGGCGGTCAAGGGCGTCGAGGCGCCGCTGTGGACGGAGACCCTCTCCGAGAACGCGCACATCGACCAGATGGCCTTCCCGCGCCTGCCGGGCGTCGCCGAACTGGGCTGGTCCCCGGCGGCGACGCACGACTGGGAGACGTACAAGACGCGACTGGCCGCGCAGGGGCCGCGGTTCGAGGCCCTCGGGATCGACTACTACCGGTCGCCTCAGGTTCCGTGGCCGGCTGAGTAGACAGCAGCGCGGGCCGGGTGGAGGACCGTACTCCACCCGGCCCGCGCCGGTCCGAAAGGTGAGCTAGCGCGTGAACCGCGCGATCGGGTTCACCAGGTCGCCGACCAGCTGGAGGGCCGCCGACGGGTCCGCCAGGTCCACCATCTGCTTGTTGTTACGCAGCTGGAGGCGGTTGAGGGCGGAGAGCGCGAAGGTCTCCGCGAACAGGTCGTACCGCTCGAACTTCTCCGCCAGCTCCGGCTTCGACTCCTGGTACGCGCGCACGCACTCCGCGACCGTCCGCCAGAACGCGTCCTCGTCGAGCGTGCCCTCCGCCGCGAGCGTCGCCGCGAAGAAGCGGAAGAAGCAGTCGAAGACGTCCGTGAAGATCGACAGCAGCTTCATGTCCTCGGGGACGTCCGCCCGGATCCGCTCCACGGCCGGCGGCAGCACCGCCGTCGGGTCCATCACGCAGATCTCCTCGGCGATGTCCTTGAACACCGCCCGGATCACCGCACCCTGCTCGTCGAGGACCAGGATCACGTTCTCGCCGTGCGGCATGTAGACCAGGTCGTACGCGTAGAAGCTGTGCAGCAGCGGCAGCAGGTACGCGTCCAGGTAGCCGCGCAGCCATGCCGTCGGCTCCAGGCCCGAGTCCGCGATCAGGGCGCCCGCGAAGGACGCGCCCACGTGGTCGACATGGAGCAATGAGGCCATCGTCGCGAGCCGCTCGCCCGGCGCCAGGGAGGCCACCGGCGACTCGCGCCAGAGCGCGGCGAGCATCTTGCGGTACGGGGAGTACCGGTCCGTCGCCGCCTCGTACTCCAGGTGCCGGTAGCCGACCGCCGCCCGCTCGCGGATGATCGAGAACCGCGCCTCCTTGAAGACGGCGTCGGCGTCGATCAGACCGGCCAGCCAGTCGTTGATCGCCGGGGTCGCCTCCATGTACGCGGCCGAGAGCCCGCGCATGAAGCCCATGTTGAGGACCGAGATCGCCGTCTTGACGTAGTGCTTGGCCGGATCCGCCGTGTTGAAGAACGTACGGATCGACTGCTGCGCGAGGTACGCGTCGTCGCCCTCGCCCAGGTACACCAGGCGCTGCTGGGCGACCTCGGCGGCGAAGGTGACGGCGAGCTTGTTCCACCACTGCCAGGGGTGGACCGGCATCAGCAGATAGTCGGCCAGGTCCAGGCCCCGCTCGGCGAGGGTCGCGGCGAAGCCGTCGACCGCCGCGTCGCCCAGCTCGGCGCGGACGAAGCTGTCGTACTCGACGTCCGCGCAGCCCGTGAAGGTGGTGCGGTCACGGCGCGCGGCCAGCCAGATCAGATGGATCGGGGCGGCGGCCTCGGGGGCGTACGCGTGGTACTCGTCGACGCCGAAGCCGAGCCGGCCGTTGTTGGCGACGAAACAGGGGTGACCCTCGGTCATCCCGGTCTCGATCGCCTGGAAGTCCGCACGCGCCAGCTCGGCGGCGGTGACCGGCGGCTTCGTGGCCTTGTACGCCGTACCGGACAGGGTGGAGGAGATCTCCTCCAGGTAGACCGGCAGGACCTCGTCGCTCAGGCCCAGCGAGCCGCGCAGCTCGGTGATGAACAGCAGCGCGTCGAGCGGGAGATGCTCCTCGCCGCGGTGGCGGGTGATCGACTCGGCGTGGACCTGCCAGTGGTCGAGCGCGTACCGGTCGGCGGCGAAGCGGTACTCGACGGTGCCGTCGTCGCTGCGCACCCGGTAGCGGTTCCCGCCCAGCTCCTGCGGGTTGAGCAGCCGCTCGTGGGCGAACTCGGCGAGGCCCTTGCGGATCAGCGCCCGGTTGGCGTCGGCCCAGCGGGCCGGGGTGAGGTGCGCGACGGGGTCGGCGACGGGGGACGGGCGGCGGCTCATACGGTGGCTCCCACGGCGGCCTCGAACTGCGCACGGGTGCAGAAGGACAGCAGGGCCTTCTTCTCCGGCTTCTGGATCTCGCGCTCGGCCACGAAGCCGACGGCCTCGTTGAGCGCGTGGACGGCCTTGTTGGCCACATCCGGCTCGACGACGACCCGCTCGGTCGCCGGGTCGGCGAACAGCTCCCGCATGACGGCGGTGATCACCCGGCGGGTGAAGCCGTGGACAGGGGTGTCGGTGGGCGCGACGAGGAAGTGCATGCCGACGTCGCCGGGCTGGGGCTCGTACAGGCCGACCAGCTCCAGCTGGGACGGGTCGTACCGCTCCATGAGGATCGCGGGCACCTCGTCCACCAGCCCGATGAAGGCCTCGTGGTGCGGGTTCGCCGCGAACGCCATGTACTCGCGCTCGACGTCCTGGAGCGCGGCGTCCTGCATCATCCAGAACGCGGCCTTGGGGTGCGTGACCCAGCCGTGGATCAGCTCGGCGTCCGCGAGCGGGTCGAGCGGGCGGAAGCGGACGGTGTCGGTGGCGATGTCGGCGGTCACGCGGCGAACTCCTGGAACGCGATGGTCTTCTCGACGGGGTAGTACTCGCGGCCCAGCATCGCTCCGATGATGTACGCGTTGCGGTACGCACCCATGCCCAGGTCGGGCGAGGTGATGGAGTGGGTGTGGACGCTCGCGTTCTGCACGAACACGCGACGCCCTGTGGTGTCGACCGAGTAGTTCCGGGCGACGTCGAAGCGGCCCTGGGAGTCCCAGCGCAGCTGGTCGCGGACCGGCTCCAGGAACGCGGGGACGGAGTACTTGTAGCCGGTCGCGAGGATCAGGCCCTCGGTGTCGAGCGTGAAGTCCGTGCCCTGCTCCTCCTGGTGGAAGCCGAGCGTGTACGTGCCGCTGGTGTCGTCGTACGCGGCGGAGTGCAGGGCCGAGTTGGTGAGCAGCCGGGTGGGGACCGGGCCGGCCAGGTTCTTCTGGTAGAGCAGGTCGAAGATGGCGTCGATCAGCTCGCCGTCGATGCCCTTGAACAGGTTCTTCTGCTGGTTCTCGAGCCGGTAGCGGGTCTGCTCGGGCAGCGCGTGGAAGTAGTCCACGTACTCCGGCGAGGTCATCTCCAGCGTCAGCTTGGTGTACTCCAGCGGGAAGAAGCGCGGCGAGCGGGTCACCCAGTTCAGCCGGTAGCCGTGGACGTCGATCTCGGAGAGGAGGTCGTAGTAGATCTCCGCCGCGCTCTGGCCGCTGCCGACCAGGGTGATCGACCGCTTCTTCTGGAGCGCCTCCTTGTTCGGGAGGTAGCGGGAGTTGTGGATCAGGTCGCCGCCGAGGCCCTGGCAGGAGTCGGGGACGTGCGGCGGGGTGCCGGTGCCGAGCACGATTCGGCGGGCACGGAAGGTCTCCCCGGCCTCCGTGGTCACCACGTACTCCTCGCCGGCCTCGTCGTAGGTGACGGCGGCGACGGTGGTCGAGAACCGGATGGAGCTCAGCTGGTCGGCGGCCCAGCGGCAGTAGTCGTTGTACTCGACGCGCAGCGGGTAGAAGTTCTCGCGGATGTAGAAGGAGTAGAGCCGGCCCTTCGCCTTCAGGTAGTTCAGGAAGGAGTACGGGGAGGTCGGGTCGGCCATCGTGACCAGGTCCGACATGAACGGCGTCTGGAGGTGCGAGCCCTCCAGGAACATCCCGGAGTGCCACTCGAAGTCCGGCTTGGACTCCAGGAACAGGCCGTTCAGCTCGTCGATCGGCTCGGTCAGGCAGGCGAGACCGAGGTTGAACGGACCGAGCCCGATGCCGATGAAGTCGTACGTGCTGGTCGTATCAGGCGTGGACAAGGGTCTCTCCCAGGTACTGCTCGGCGTGGCCGGCTATCAGGTCGAGGACGGCGGCGATGTCGGCCACGGTCGTCTCGGGGTTGAGCAAGGTGAACTTGAGGTACTGGCGGCCGTCGACCTTCGTCCCGGCGACGACGGCCTCGCCGGAGGCGAAGAGCGCCTTGCGGGCGTAGAGGTTGGCGCGGTCGATGTCGGCGGGGGAGGTGACGGCCTCCGGGATGTAGCGGTAGACGAGCGTGGACAGCTGCGGCTGCACCACCACGTCGTAGCGCGGGTCGGCGGCGAGCAGGTCGAAGCCGTCCCTGGCCAGGTCGCAGACCTCGTCGAAGAGCTCTCCGACACCGTCGGCGCCCATCACGCGCAGGGTCATCCACAGCTTCAGCGCGTCGAAGCGGCGGGTGGTCTGGAGGGACTTGTCGACCTGGTTCGGGATCTGCTCGGCGACCGTCGTGGGGGTCCCCCCTGCTCGAGCGGAGCCGAGAGCTTGGGGGAGCGGGTTGAGGTAGTCCGCGTGGTACGTGGCGTGGCGCAGGGTCGCCCCGTCCCGGACCAGGAGCGCGGAGGAGCTCACCGGCTGGAAGAAGGACTTGTGGAAGTCGACGGTGACGGAGTCGGCCCGCTCGATGCCGTCCAGGAGGTGGCGGCGGGTGGGCGAGGCGAGCAGTCCGCAGCCGTAGGCGGCGTCGACGTGCATCCAGGCGCCGTACTCCTCGGCCAGGGCGGCGATCTCGTGCAGCGGGTCGATGGAGCCGAAGTCGGTGGTGCCCGCGGTGGCCACGATCGCCATCGGCGTCAGGCCCTCGGCACGGCAGGCCTCCAGCTCGGCGGCGAGGACGACGGACTGCATGCGCCGGGTCCGGTCGACCGGGATGGAGATGACGGCGTCGGGGCCGAGACCGAGGAGGCCGGCGGACTTCTGGACGCTGAAGTGGCTGCAGTCGGAGGTGAAGACGCGGAGCTTGGACAGGTCGGTCGTCTTCGCCTCCTCGCGGGCCAGGAGCAGGGCCTGGAGATTGGACTGCGAACCGCCGCTGGTGAAGACGCCGTCGGCGGAGGGTCCGAAGCCGATGCGGCCGGTGGTCCAGTCGACGAGCTTGCGCTCGATGAGGGTGCCGCCCGCGCTCTGGTCCCAGGTGTCGAGCGAGGAGTTGACCGCCGAGAGGACGGCCTCGCCAAGGACGGCGGGGATCACGACCGGGCAGTTGAGGTGGCCCAGGTAGCGGGGGTGGTGGAAGTAGACGGCGTCGCGGAGGTAGACGCTCTCCAGCTCGTCGAGGGCGGCGGAGGAGTCGCCGAGCGGCTTGTCGAGGTCGACGGCGTCGACGGTGGGGGCCAGCGCGGCGGGCGTGACACCGGTGAACGGGCGGCGCGTCGTGGCGAGTTTCCTCGCCACCCGCTCGACTCCTTCGGTGACGGAGCGCCGGTAGCTCTCCGCCGTGGCGTCGTTGAGCAGGTGCGAGCGCATGGGGATGGTCCTCCGGGGACGGGAGAGGTGAGGGGTGAGGGGGTGGGTGCGCGCCAAGGGTGGCGGTGCGTAAGTGAGGTTAGCCTAACCTAACTTTGCCACGCAAAGGACCCCCCACCCGTGAGGGGTGAGGGGTCCTCGCAGAGGTCGCAGGGGTCCTCTATGGATCCTCTACTGGTCGTCTTCCTGCGGCGACTCGCGCAGGGCGTCCTCGGACAGCCCCTTGCGCCAGTAACCGACGAACGTCACACGCCTGCGGTCGAGTTCACGATCGCGTACGAAGTGACGGCGCAGCTCCTTCACCGAACCGGACTCGCCCGCGATCCACACGTACGGTGCGTCACCCGGCAGTTCGGCGGCGCGCACCGCGGCCACGGCGGAGGGTGCGCCCTCCTCCCGTACGAGCCAGGTGACGGTGGCTTCGGCCCGGGTGGTGAGCTCGATCCGGTCGCCGGAGAACGGCACTTCGAGATAGACCTGCGCCCGGGTCCCGGCCGGCAGCCACTCCAGGATCGCCGCGGCGGCCGGCAGGGCCGTCTCGTCGGCCCAGAGGAGTACGGAGTCGGCGTCGTCCGGAAGCTGGAAGCGGACGGCGGTGTTCTCGGCGACCGCCGGGCCGAGAACGACCACCCGGTCGCCGGGCTTGGCGCCCTGCGCCCAACGGCAGGCGGGCCCGCCGTCCTCGTGGAGCGCGAAGTCGATGTCGATCTCGTTCGGCCCGTCGGGCCCGGTGCGCTGCTCCCGGACGGTGTACGAGCGCATCACGGCCCGCTCGTCGTCCGGCATCGCGCGCCAGGCGCCCAGGATCGCGTACATGTCCGGGTCGTCCAGCGGCGGCAGGACGGGGGCCTCCTGGCCGGGGTGCGGCAGGAAGAGGGAGAGCGACTGGTCGCGCCCCCCGGAGGCGAAGGACTTGAGGTCCTCACCGGTGAACGTCACGCGGACCAGGGACGGGCCGAGCCGCCTCGTCCGGTCGACCTGGAGGGAGAAGAACTGGAAGGGGGCGGTCTCGGCGTTCGCCATGGGTCAGGACACCTTCTTGGCGTTCTCGAGGGCCTTGGCCAGGTCCTCCAGGATCGGGGCGCACTTGGCGTACGAGTAGATCGGCTCGGTCACGCGCGGAATGACCTGGCCGGCCTTGACGGCGGGCAGCGCGGCCCAGGTCGGCTTGGCCTTGAGCGCCTCGGGCTGGAGGGCGGAGGTGCGGTTGTCGAGCATGATGATGTCGGCCTGGTACTTGCCGACGTTCTCCCAGCTGAGGCCCTCGAACCAGCCGCCCTGGTCCAGCTTGTCGGGCGTGACGAGGGTGACGCCCAGCTCCTTGAAGTAGAGCGTGTCGGTCGGCCGGACGGGGGTGGAGACGTAGAACAGGTCGGGGGAGCCGGAGCCGATCAGGACCTTGATGTCCTTCTTGCCCTTGGCGGCCTGGCGGACGCGCTCGGCGGCGGCCTCGAAGCGGGCCTTGTCGTCCTTGAGCTTCTGCGTCTTCACGTCGGCGCCGAGGGAGGCGGCGAGGTCGACGTGGCGCTGGAGCACGGCCGGCATGGACTTGTCCGAGGCCCAGAGCGCGACGCTCGGGGCGATCTTGAGGATCTTGTCCTTCTGCTCGGCCGGGACGTACCAGAGGTCGTTCTTCTCCCACATGTCGGTGATGAGGAGGTCCGGGTTGAGCTTGAGGTACTCCTCGATCTTGAACTCGCCCCAGACGTTGCCGATGACCGTGACCTTCGCGATGTCGAGGTCGCCGGCCTGGACGTCCGGCTTCTTGGCCTTGGTCTTCGGGTCCTCGACGTAGGTCGGGCCGAAGACGCCCTTGACCTCGATGCCGAAGTCCTTGAGGGCGGCGGCCATGCCGGTGAAGGCGACGATGTTCTTCGGGGTCGCCTTCGCCTCGACGGCGGTGCCGCGGTCGTCGGTGAACTTCCACGGCCCGGCCTTCTCGGAGGCCCCGGCGGCGCTGCCGCCACCGTTCTCGGTCTTGGTCCCACAGGCGGCGAGCGCGGCGCCGAGCCCGAGGGCGCCGCCGGCGGCGAGCAGGCCGCGACGGGTGAGGGAGGTGGCTCGGGCGTTGCTGGGCATGGCGGAGTCACTTTCGGTACGTGCCGGGGACGGCCTGGGCAAGTCGAAGGTAGGTTAGCCTAACCTCACGTTGATCTGGAGGGGTGGGGGTGGATTGGGGCTGGGGTGCATGTCACATGCCGGGGGCATATTTGGCCCTTGGGTGACCCGAGGGTGAAGTTCCCTTTCGTGGGGGTCGGTTGTGCTGCGGGTCGCCTCGGTTGACGTGGCGGCGGGCCCTTCGCGGGCTTCTGGTTCGGCCGCCCTCGTTCTGAGTCCGGCTCAGTGGCCGGCGGTCGCGGGCTCGGTTGGGCTTCATGCCCCGCTGATTGCTCCCGGCGGATCCCAAATCCCCTGCGGGAGCCCGCTGCCCGGCCCTAAGTGCAGCGAACTCCGCATAGCCGCACACGGATGGCAGCGATTGTCGGGTGTGTCGGCTGTGCGGTGGCGAGTTCGGGGGGAAACGTGCGCGCTGGGGGTGCCGGCTCGGTGTTGCGTGCCGGCTCAGGTGAGGGCGGCGGTCAGGAGGGTGAAGGCGGCGATGATGACGGCGACGCGGACGTAGTGGAAGCGGTCCCAGCGGTTCTTCTGCTCCTTCCAGTCCACGGGGCGGTTGTCGGGGGTCCACGTCTTGCTCCGGTTGTTGATCGGGACGAGCAGCAGGACCGACATGATCACGCTGACTATCAGCAGCGCGCCGGCGGTGGCGAGGAGTCCGGCGCCGTCCTGGCCCCATCCGGCGATGGCCAGGATCGCGACCAGGACGAGCGAGCTGATGTACCAGACCGGCATCACGGCGCCGAGCATCCGGCCCCCGTGGGCGCGGCCGAGTACGCCGCTCTCCTCCGGGAGGGCGTCGAGGATCCGGTTGATGACGAAGGCGACGGAGAACTCCACCCCCACCATCAGGCCGACGACCACGGTGGTGAAGACCTCGAGTGCGTTGAGCATGGGGACCCCTCCTGGGATCTAGCGCCGCTAGATGATGAGGCAACGCTAGTGCTACTGCCGCTCGATTGTCTAGCGATGCTAGAATCGAGTCATGTCGGTACAGGAACGCAAGCAGCGCGAACGGGCGGACCGTGAGCGACTCATCGTGGCGACGGCCCGCGAACTCGCCGAGGACCAGGGCTGGGACGCGGTCACCACCCGCCGGCTGGCCGAGGCCATCGAATACAGCCAGCCCGTCCTCTACAGCCATTTCCGCGGCAAGCGCGAGATCATCGGCGCCGTCGCCCTCCAGGGCGCCGCCGAGATGGCCGTGGCGCTCCGGGCCGCAACCTCCACCGCGGACGGCCCTCGCGCCCGCGTCACCGCCCTCGCCGGCGCCTACCTCGACTTCGCCGAGCGCAACCCGGCGGTCTACGACGCCATGTTCCAACTCGACGGCGGCCTGGCGTTCGCACACGAGGACACCCCGGCCCCACTGAAGGACGCCTTCGCCGCCCTCCTGGAGAGCCTCGCGGACGTCGCAGGGGACGGAGTCCACCCGGGCCTGTTCACCGAGGTGTTCTGGGCATCACTGCACGGGATGGCAACCCTGACCAGGGCAGGCCGCCTGCCCCCGGAGGACACCGAGCGGCGAATGGAACTCCTGGTGGACCGACTGGCCGCGCTCTGACAGCGCCTCAAGCGCGCACGTTTGCCCCCGAACTCGCCCCCGCATGGCCGACACCCCCGGCAATCGCCGCCGTCCGTGTGCGGCTATGCGAAGTTCGCTGCACTTAGGGCCGGGCAGGGCAGCGCGGCTCCCGCAGGGGGAATGGGGACCCACCGGGGCTGAAACAGCCGGGCATGAAGCCCAGCCGGACACGTGCCGTCAGTCGCTGAGCCGGTGCCGTCACCGCCCCATTCCACTGCCGCGCACCCCGAGCCGACCGGGACCGACGTCCCCCACCCCCGCCGCAAACCGAGCCCCCACCCACCGGGCGCAAGGCACCCGCTCGACCGGAGCGATACCCGGCCTCCCACCCGCCGGCCGCGAGGCCCCCACCCCGCCCGGCCAATCCCCATGCCCCCACCCGCCGGGCCGCAGGCGGCCTCGCGGCCGGAGCGATTCCCGCCGTTCCCCGTGGCCACGCCCCGGGGCGCCCTCCGAGAGTGTTTTCGCGCCTGGAGGCGTCGGGTCAAGGGTGGCCGTAGGCCATCGCGGAGCGACGCGACCGGAGGGAGCGCCCTTGACGCGGCGGTGGAAGGTGCGACTCTCGGAGAGAGGGCGGCCCCGCCAGAGGCTCACCGGCGCCAGGGCCTCGACCCGCTCGGAAGCCAGATCCACTCAAGGCCCCCAACGGCAACGCCCGCCACCCCGAGTGGGGCGACGGGCGTTCCTCGCGTAAGGCGACACGCGACACGGTCACGCAGTCGACAGCCCCAACTCCCGCGCGATCAGCATCCGCTGCACCTCGCTCGTGCCCTCGCCGATTTCCAGGATCTTGGAGTCGCGCCACATGCGGGCGACGGGGTACTCGTTCATGAAGCCGTAGCCGCCGTGGATCTGGGTGGCCTCGCGGGCGTTGTCGACCGCGACGGTGGAGGAGTACAGCTTCGCGATCGCCGCCTCCTTCTTGAACGGCTCCCCGGCCACCAGCCGGGACGCCGCGTCGCGCCAGCCGATCCGGGCCATGTGCGCCCGCATCTCCATGTCCGCGATCTTGAACTGGATGGCCTGGTTGTCGCCGATCGGGCGGCCGAAGGCGTGACGTTCCTTCGCGTACTTCACGGACTCGTCCACACAGCCTTGCGCGAGCCCGGTCGCGAGCGCCGAGATCGCGATCCGGCCCTCGTCGAGGATGCGGAGGAACTGCGCGTACCCACGCCCCTCCTCGCCGAGCAGGTTCGCGGCGGGCACGCGGACGTTGTCGAAGGACAGCTCGCGCGTGTCCGAGGCGTTCCAGCCGACCTTCGAGTACGGGGCGGCGACCGTGAAGCCCGGGGTGCCGGACGGGACGATGATCGAGGAGATCAGCGGGCGGCCGTCGGCCTTCCGGCCGGTCACGGCCGTCACGGTCACCAGGCCCGTGATGTCCGTACCGGAGTTGGTGATGAAGCACTTGGAGCCGTTGATGACCCAGTCGTCGCCGTCGCGGACGGCCGTCGTGCGGGTCCCGCCCGCGTCCGAGCCCGCACCCGGCTCCGTCAGGCCGAACGCGCCCAGGATCTCGCCGCTGCACATCCGCGGCAGCCACTCCTGCTTCTGCTCCTCCGTGCCGAAGCGGTAGACGGGCATCGCGCCGAGCGAGACACCCGCCTCCAGGGTGATCGCCACGGACGAGTCCACGCGGGCGAGCTCCTCCAGCGCGATGCCGAGCGCGAGGTAGTCGCCGCCCATGCCGCCGTACTCCTCCGGGAAGGGCAGGCCGAACAGGCCCATGCGGCCCATCTCGCGGACGATCTCGTACGGGAACTCGTGGCGCTCGTAGTAGTCGCCGATCTTCGGCGCGACGACGTCGTGCGCGAACTCCTCCACGGTGCGGCGGAGTTCCTCGTGCTCTTCGGCGAGCCGGTGGTCGAGGGACATGGGTGACGTCACTCCTTGTGGGAGAGGGCGCGGACGGTACGGGACGGGCTCGGTCGGCCCAGTTGTTCAGCCATCCACACGCTGGTGGCGGTGAGGGCGGTCAGATCGACACCGGTCTCGATGCCGAGGCCGTCGAGCATCCACACGAGGTCCTCGGTGGCGAGGTTGCCCGTGGCGCTCTTGGCGTAGGGGCAGCCGCCGAGGCCGCCGGCGGAGGCGTCGACGGTGGTGACGCCGTGCTGGAGGGCGGCGAGGGTGTTGGAGAGGGCCTGGCCGTAGGTGTCGTGGAAGTGCACGGCGAGGCGCCGCGTCGGTACCCCGGCCTCGTTCAGGCCGTGCAGGAGCTCGGTGACGTGGCCCGGGGTGGCGACCCCGATCGTGTCGCCCAGGCTCAGCTCGTCGCAGCCCATCTCGGCCAGGGCCTTGGTGACGCGGACGACCTGCTCGACCGGGACCGGGCCCTCCCAGGGATCGCCGAAGCACATGGAGAGGTAGCCGCGGACGCGGAGACCCTGCTCTATGGCGCGCGTGACGACGGGCTCGAACATGGCGAGGGCCTCGTCGACGGTCCGGTTGAGGTTGGCCTTCGCGAAGGACTCGGTGGCGGAGGCGAAGACGGCGACGTCGCGGGCGCCGAGGGCGAGGGCGCGGTCGAGTCCGCGCTCGTTCGGTACGAGTACGGGAAGCCGGGCCGGCACCCCGCCGAGCATCGGGAAAAGCGCCTCGGCGTCGGCGAGTTGGGGCACCCACTTGGGGTGGACGAAGCTGGTCGCCTCGACGGTGGAGAGCCCAGCGGCGGCGAGCCGTCGTACGAACTCGGCCTTGACGTCCGTCGGGACGACGGTCTTCTCGTTCTGGAGCCCGTCGCGGGGGCCGACCTCGTGGATCCGGACCCGGGCGGGGAGCCCGGGGGCGGGCACGCGCATGGGCAGGCCCGTGGTCATGATTCCTCCCTGGGAGTCACCACGGCGAGGATCTGGTCCATGGCGACGGTGGAGCCGGGGGTGACGTCCAGCTCGGTGACGGTGCCGGCGTGCGGGGCGGAGATGACGTGCTCCATCTTCATGGCCTCGACCACGAGCAGGCTCTGCCCGGCTTCGACCTCGTCCCCGACCGCGACCTTGACCACGGTCACGGTGCCGGGCATCGGCGCGGCCAGCGTGTCGGCGCCGCCGTGCCGGGCACCGCTGAGCGCCGCGGCGACGGGGTCGTGGTCCTGGAGGTGCCAGGAGTCCCCGTCCCGGCCGAGCCAGAGGCCTTCGGGGGAGCGGGCGACGTGGAAGTGGTGGACGACGCCGTCGAAGTGCACGGTCACGTGGTCGGCGGAGGTCTCCCCCACCCCACCCCTTCCCGAATCCCTGCCGGGGGCTTCGGGGGAGCTGCCGAGCGCGACAGCGAACACCCCTCCTGCCCCGGACGCGGCAGCACCCTCACCCAGCACCAGTTCCGCACCCCCCGCCCTGCCGCGGATGCGGGTCACGACCGGGTCGTGGCCCGCCGCGCGGAAGTGGCGTGGGGTCCAGGCCGGTTGGCCGCCGAGGCGCCACGCGGTGGGGGCGTCGAAGGGGTCCGTCCAGCCGGTGCCGGTCGGCCCAGGAGTCGGGGGGAACTGGCGCAGCAGCGCGGCCGCCGCGTAGACCTCCGGCGGGACCGACCCTCCGGTCAGGCTCTCCGCGTCGCGCTCCACCAAGCCCGTGTCCAGGTCCCCGCTCACCACCGACTCGTGCGCCAGCAGGCGTCGCAGGAAGCCCGCGTTGGTCGGGACGCCGAGGGTGACCGTGTCCGCGAGGGCCGCCCGGAGGCGGCGGAGGGCTGTCGGGCGGTCCGGGGCGTGGACGATGACCTTCGACAGCATCGGGTCGTACAGGCTGCCGACCTCCGTGCCCTCGCTCAGGCCCGAGTCCGTGCGCACCCCCTCGCCCTGCGGTTCCCGCAGCGACAGGACCGTGCCGCCCGAGGGGAGGAAGCCCCGCGACGGGTCCTCCGCGCAGATCCGGGCCTCGATCGCCCAGCCGTCCAGGCGGATGTCCGACTGCCCGAAGCCCAGCTTCTCGCCCGCCGCGACCCGCAGCTGCCACTCCACCAGGTCCAGGCCCGTGATGAGCTCCGTCACCGGGTGCTCGACCTGGAGCCGGGTGTTCATCTCCATGAAGTAGTACGAGGCCGGGTCGCCGCCCGGCACGATGAACTCCACCGTGCCCGCGCCGACATACCCGCACGAGCGCGCCGCCTCGACCGCCGCCGCGCCCATCGACTCCCGGAGCTCCGGGGTCAGGAGGACGCTCGGGGCCTCCTCGATGATCTTCTGGTGGCGGCGCTGGAGCGAGCACTCGCGCTCGCCCAGGTGGACCACGTTCCCGTGCGCGTCCGCCAGGACCTGGATCTCGATGTGGCGCGGGCGGTCGATCCACCGCTCCACCAGGAGGGTGTCGTCGCCGAAGGACGACCGCGCCTCGCGGCGCGCCGCCGCGATCTCGTCGTCAAGGACCGACAGGTCGCGCACCAGGCGCATGCCCTTGCCGCCGCCGCCCGCCGAGGGCTTGAGGAGGACCGGGGCGCCCAGCTCCCGCGCAGCCGACTCCAGTTCGGGATCGGCGGCGCCGGGGACCACCGGGACCCCTGCCGCCTTCACCGTCTCCTTCGCGCGGATCTTGTCGCCCATCAGCGAGATCGCCGAGGCCGGCGGGCCGATGAACGTCAGGCCCGCCTCCTCGCACGCCTTCGCGAAGCCCGCGTTCTCCGCCAGGAAGCCGTACCCCGGGTGGACCGCCTGCGCGCCCGTGCGACGGGCCGCTTCGAGCAGCGCCGGTACCGACAGGTAGGACTCGGAGGCCGGCGGCGGGCCGATCCGTACCGCCGTGTCCGCCTCCCGGACGTGCCGGGCCTCCGCGTCCGCGTCGCTGTACACCGCGACCGAGCGGACGCCGAGCGCCCGCAGCGTGCGGATGACGCGGACCGCGATCTCGCCCCGGTTGGCCACAAGGACTGTGTCGAACATCTGCTGGGGTCCCCTCACATCCGGAAGACGCCGAACTGGGGGTCACCCAGCGGCGCGTTGGCGCAGGCCGTCAGGGCGAGGCCCACCACCTGGCGGGTCTCCATCGGGTCGATGACCCCGTCGTCCCAGAGCCTGGCCGTCGCGTAGTAGGCGTTGCCCTGGGTCTCGTACTGCGCGCGGATCGGGGCCTTGAAGGCCTCCTCGTCCTCCGCGCTCCACTCGTCGCCGAGCTGGTCCCGCTTGACGGTCGCGAGGACCGACGCGGCCTGCTCGCCGCCCATGACGGAGATCTTGGCGTTGGGCCACATCCACAGGAAGCGCGGGGAGTACGCCCGGCCGCACATCGAGTAGTTGCCCGCGCCGTACGAACCGCCGACGACCACCGTCAGCTTCGGCACGCGCGTGGTGGCCACGGCCGTGACCATCTTCGCGCCGTGCTTGGCGATGCCGCCCGCCTCGTAGTCCTTGCCGACCATGAAGCCCGAGATGTTCTGCAGGAACAGCAGCGGGATGCCGCGCTGGTCGCACAGTTCGATGAAGTGCGCGCCCTTCTGGGCGGACTCGGAGAACAGGATGCCGTTGTTGGCGACGATCCCGACCGGGTGGCCGTGGATCCGGGCGAAGCCGGTGACCAGTGTCTGTCCGTACTCGGCCTTGAACTCCTGGAAGCGGGAGGCGTCCACGATCCGCGCGATGACCTCACGGGCGTCGTACGGGGTACGGGAGTCCACCGGCACCGCGCCGTAGAGCCCCGCCGGGTCCACCTTCGGCTCCTCGACCGGCTCCACCGACCAGGGCAGTTCGCCCCGTGCGGGCAGGGTCGCGACGATGTTCCGGACGATCCGGAGCGCGTGCGCGTCGTCCTCGGCGAGGTGGTCGGTGACTCCGGACGTACGGGAGTGCACCTCGCCGCCGCCCAGTTCCTCCGCCGTGACGACCTCGCCGGTCGCCGCCTTCACCAGCGGCGGTCCGCCGAGGAAGATCGTGCCCTGGTTCCGTACGATCACGGCCTCGTCGCTCATCGCCGGGACGTACGCGCCACCGGCCGTGCAGGAGCCGAGGACGGCGGCGATCTGGGGGATGCCGGCGCCGGACATCCGGGCCTGGTTGTAGAAGATCCGGCCGAAGTGCTCCCGGTCGGGGAAGACCTCGTCCTGCATCGGCAGGAACGCGCCGCCCGAGTCCACCAGGTACAGGCAGGGGAGACGATTCTCCAGCGCCACCTCCTGGGCCCGCAGGTGCTTCTTCACCGTCATCGGGTAGTACGTGCCGCCCTTGACGGTCGCGTCGTTGGCGACGATCACGCACTCACGGCCGGAGACCCGGCCGATGCCCGCGATGACTCCGGCGGCCGGGGCCGCGTCGCCGTACATCCCGTTCGCCGCGAGCGGGGCCAGCTCCAGGAACGGGGAACCCGGGTCCAGGAGCGTGTCCACCCGGTCGCGCGGCAGCAGCTTGCCGCGCGCGGTGTGCCGGGCGCGGGCCTTCTCACCGCCGCCGAGCGCGACCGCGGCGAGCTTGGCGCGGAGCGTCGCGGTCAGCTCCTCGTGCGCCGCCTCGTTGGCCTGCCAGGCCGCGGACGCGGGATCCGCCGCGCTCGTCAGCACAGGTGCCTGCTGCATCCCTCGAGCTCCCTTGCTCGGTTAATGAGCGTTAACGTATGTCCTTCAGGTTAACGACCGCTAACGCGGTTGTCTAGAATCATCTGCATGACCACCACCGCCAGGACCGACGCCCCCACGCGACGCGAGCAGATCCTCAAAGAGGCCGCTCGCCTCTTCGCCGAGCGCGGCTTCCACGGCGTGGGCGTCGACGAGATAGGAGCCGCTGTCGGCATCAGCGGCCCCGGGCTCTACCGCCACTTCCCGGGCAAGGACGCGATGCTCGCGGAGCTGCTCGTCGGCATCAGCGAGCGCCTCCTCGACGGCGGCCTGCTGCGCGTGGGCGACGCCGCCGGCGACCCGCGGGCGCTGCTCGGCGCGCTCATCGACGGGCACATCGACTTCGCGCTCGACGACCGGCCCCTCATCACCCTGCACGACCGGGAGCTCGACCGGCTCAAGGACGAGGACCGCAAGCGGGTACGCCAGCTCCAGCGGCAGTACGTCGAGCTGTGGGTGACGGTCGTACGGGAGCTGTACCCGGCGGCCTCCGAGGGCGAGGCCCGGGCCGCCGTCCACGCCGTCTTCGGGCTCCTGAACTCGACCCCGCACCTCGCCGCCGTCGGCCGCGATTCGATGGAGGAGCTGCTGCGACGCCTCGCGCACGGGGCCTTCGGCGCCCTCGCGGAGGCGTAGCGGGCGGCACGGACTCCGGTCCAGGAGGTGAAACCGGGCGGACGGCCGCCCGGCGGCCCGGCAGAATGAGCATCATGCCGATACTCAGTCGCCCCGCCCTGGTCGAGCACCTCGTGCGGACCCGGATCGCCGGAGACGTCGCCACCCCGCGCGACAACAACCTCTCCCACTACCGCAAGCTCGCCAACGGCGACCGGCACTACTGGCTCGGCCTGGAACTCGGCGACCGGTGGACCGACGAGCAGGACGTGCTCGCCGTGATGGCCGAGCGGTGCGGGGTGAACGACGACCCCGCCCACCGCGCCGGCCAGGACACCATCGACCCCGAGCTGACCGTCGACGCCCTCGACCGGGCCGCCGCCCGGCTCCGCAAGGCCGCCGCGGGCAAGCAGCGGGTGCTCTTCGCGACCGGCCACCCGGGCGCGCTGATCGATGCCCACAGCCGCGTCGCCGCCGCGCTGCGGGCCCAGGGCTGCGACATCGTACGGATCCCCGGCGGGCTCACCGCCGACGAGGGGTACGTCGTGCAGTTCGCGGACGTCGCCGTCTTCGAGCGGGGCGCGACCCTCTGGCACACCCATTCGCCGGAACCGATGAACGCGATCCTGGACGGCCTGGAGGCCCTGGGCGAGCCCCGGCCCGACCTCGTCGTCGCCGACCACGGCTGGGCAGGACGCGCCGGCCAGCGCGGGATCGACTCCGTCGGCTACGCCGACTGCAACGACCCCGCCCTCTTCATCGGCGAGGCCGAGGGCACGATGCAGGTCACGATCCCGCTGGACGACCACGTCATCGACCCCCGCTCCTACGAGCCCCTCACCGCCTACCTGCTCGACGCGTCCGGCCTGCTCTGATCCGGCCCGCCGCTCCGACGCTGTTGCAGGCCCGGTGTCGGGTCCAGGTACACCCGCTTGACGGCCGGAAAGCGCTCACGCAGCTGCTCTTCGGCCTCCTCGCACGCCCACTCGACCTGCTCGGCCGAGGACATGTCACGGAAGTCGACCTTCGCCGCGATCATGACCTCCTCCGGTCCCTGGATCAGCGTCGTCAGGTCCAGTACGTCGATGATGTGCGGCACCGTCAGCAGCTCCTCGCGGATCTCCGCCCGCATCCGCTTCGGGACCGGGCGGCCGATGAGCAGCTCCGCGTTGGAGCGGCCGAGCACCCAGGCCACGTACACGAGCAGGGCGCCGATGAGGATCGAGGCGACGCCGTCCCAGGCGCTGTCGTCGGTGAGCTCGACGCCGAGCAGCCCGCCCGCCGCCAGCATCAGCCCGCACAGGGCGGCCGAGTCCTCCATGACGACGGCCTTGACGGTGGTGTCGGGGGTGCGCCGCAGATAGCGGCCGAAGGGTGCCTTCATCCGCTCCGCCTCGCCCTTGACCTGACGGACCGCCGTCCGCAGGGAGAAGCTCTCCAGGACGAAGGCGACGCCGAGCACGATGTACGAGACGAGCGGGTCGCCGACCTCCTCGCCGTGGGTGAGGGTGTGGATGCCGTCGTAGACGGAGAAGACCGCGCCGCCGACGAAGGTGGCGACGGCGGCAAGCAGCGCCCAGACGTAGCGTTCCTGCGCGTAGCCGAGCGGATGGTCCTCGTCGGCCGGCTTCTCGCTCCGCCTGAGCGCGGTGAGCAGCATGACCTCGGTGACCGTGTCGGCGACCGAGTGGGCCGCCTCGGAGAGCATCGCGCTCGATCCGCTGATGACGCCGGCGATGGCCTTGGCGGCGGCGATCCCGAGGTTCGCCACCGCCGCCACGATCACGGTGACGGTGCTCTCGCCGTTCCCCGCGTCCTTCTTCGAGCCGTTCCGCGAGTCTCTCTGCGCCATGAATCGGACGGTATGTCCGGTCATCGGCGCGGGACGCGAACGACACCCTCCTGGATGACGGAGATCGCCAACCGCCCGTCCTGCGTGTAGATCCGGGCCTGGCCGAGTCCCCGGCCGCCCGAGGCGGACGGCGACTCCTGGTCGTACAGCAGCCATTCGTCGGCCCGGAACGGCCGGTGGAACCACATCGCGTGGTCCAGCGAGGCCCCGACGACGTCCCCGACCGCCCAGCCGCCGCGCCCGTGGGCGAGCAGCACAGAGTCGAGCAGCGTCATGTCGGAGACGTACGTCGCCAGGCAGACGTGCAGCAGCGGGTCGTCGGCCAGCTTGCCGTTCGTACGGAACCAGACCTGCGAGCGCGGCTCGCGCGGCTCACCGACCGAACCCCACGGCGGGGTGTCGACGTACCGCAGGTCCACCGCCGCCCGTGCCTCGACGAGCCGTGCGGCCACGTCCGCCGGGAGGTGCCGGGGCAGCATCTCGGCGGCCGTCGGCAGGGACTCCGGGTCCGGCGCGGGAGGCATGTCGTACTGGTGCTCCAGCCCCTCCTCGTACGTCTGGAAGGACGCGGAGAGGTGGAAGATCGGCTGCCCGTGCTGGACGGCGACGACCCGTCGGGTGGTGAAGGACCGGCCGTCGCGGATGCGGTCCACGGTGTACACGATCGGCGCGCCCGGGTCCCCGGCGCGCAGGAAGTACGCGTGCAGGGAGTGCGCGAGCCGGTCGCCGGGGACGGTCCGGCCGGCCGCCACCAGCGCCTGGGCGGCCACCTGGCCACCGAAGACGCGGGGGACGACGGCGGAACGGGACTGTCCCCGGAAGAAGTTCTGCTCGATCTGCTCCAGGTCGAGCAGATCGAGCAGGGCGTCGAGAGCCTCGGGCACTTACAGACCCATCGACTTCGCGATGATCGACTTCATGATCTCGCTGGTGCCGCCGTAGATGCGGTTGACGCGGTTGTCGGCGTACAGGCGCGCGATCGGGTACTCGTTCATGTAGCCGTAGCCGCCGTGCAGCTGGAGGCAGCGGTCGATGACGCGGTGCGCGACCTCGGTGCAGAAGAGCTTGGCGCTCGCGGCCTCGGCCGGGGTCAGCTCGCCCGCGTCCAGGGCCTCCAGGGCGCGGTCGGCGACGGCCTCGGCCGCGTCCACCTCGGCCTGGCAGGCGGCCAGCTCGAACTTGGTGTTCTGGAAGTGCGCGACCGGCTTGCCGAAGACCGTGCGGTCCGTGACGTACTGCTGGGCGAAGCGGACGGCGGCCTTGGCCTGCGCGTAGGCGCCGAAGGCGATGCCCCAGCGCTCGGAGGCGAGGTTGTGGCCGAGGTAGGAGAAGCCCTTGTTCTCCTCGCCGAGGAGGTCCTCGACCGGCACCTTCACGTCGACGAACGCCAGCTCGGCGGTGTCGGAGGTGCGCAGGCCCAGCTTGTCCAGCTTGCGGCCGATGGAGTAGCCCTCGGACTTGGTGTCCACGGCGAAGAGGGAGATGCCGAAGCGGCGGTCCTCGGCCGTCGGGGCGGACGTACGGGCGCAGACGATCACGCGGTCGGCGTGGACGCCACCGGTGATGAAGGTCTTGGCGCCGTTGAGGACGTAGTGCGTGCCGTCCTCGGAGAGCTTGGCGGTGGTCTTCATGCCGGCGACGTCGGAGCCGGTGCCCGGCTCGGTCATCGCGAGGGCCCACATCTCCTCGCCGGAGACGAACTTCGGCAGGTACTTCTTCTTCTGCTCGTCGTTGGCGAGCATCTTGATGTACGGCAGGGCGAGCAGCACGTGCACGCCGGAGCCGCCGAACTGCACGCCCGCGCGCGAGGTCTCCTCGTAGAGGACGGCCTCGAACTTGTGGGTGTCCAGGCCCGCGCCGCCGAACTCCTCGGGGACGTTGATGCCGAAGATGCCCAGCTCACCGAGCTTGTCGTAGAACTCGCGCGGCGCCTGGCCCGCGGCGAACCACTCGTCGTAGACGGGGACGACCTCGGCCTCGATGAAGGCGCGGATGGTCTCCCGGAACGCCTCGTGGTCCTCGTTGAATACGGTACGGCGCACGGTACGACTCCTCCGGATGTGCGGGCCCATGTATGGCTAAGCGCTTGCTCAGTCAAGTTACCCATCGGTTCTGGCCGCTGTCCAGGGTTGGGGACGCATGGTTGTCCACATCACGTCCGGTCAGGAGCCGGAGGCCTCTTCGCGGATCCAGCGACGGTTCACGTCGTCGTACGCGAACAAAGGCCTGCCGGCGACGGGGGCGGTGCGGAACGGCTGCCCGTCGTCGGTGATCCGGACCGTCCCCGAACGGCCCTCGCTGCTCCACACCAGCTCCAGGTACCAGCGGCAGTCGCAGCCTGCCGTCCGGGCGGTGACGAGCAGCTCCTCCGGGTCCGACGAGGTCACCGCGTACGGGAAGGAGATCGCCGGGAGCGTCCGGCCCTCCTCCCCGGAGGCGTCGTACCCGTCGAGTGCCCGAGCCACCGGCCGCGGCCGGTCCAGATCCACATCGAAAAGGCGCGGCGTCACCGCCCCGCCGCACCCGTCGCCCATCCGGTACGCCGCCCACGACAGCGGCGCGCCCCGCTCCACCACCCGCACGTGCAGCGCCTGGAGCACCACCGCGGCCGCGCCCTTCCCCTGCACCGACACCCGCACCAGCGTCTCCCCGCCGTCCACGGCCTCCTGCGCCGCCGCCCAGCCCCGCGCGTCGGCCGCCTCCGGCGGGGGAGGGGGCGTCCGCTCCATGAGGTAGGTGTACGCGCACCCGCCCTTCCAGATGTCCGAGGCGACCGTCCACGTCAGCGGCGCCGGTGGTTCGGCGGCCCGCTCCCGGGTCTTCCCGGGCAGGAGTACGGCTCCGAGCGTCACCGTCCCCACGACCGCCAGCGCCCCGCAGACCACGCCCACCCATCCCCACCGGCGCCTCCGCCGCTCGGACGGGAGGCCCGGCACGCGCGCGTGCACGGGTTCCGGCTCGGGCGCGGGTCCCGCCTCCGGGGCCGGCGCGGACTCCGGAGTCGGCTCCGGAGCGGGCTCAGGTGTCGCCTCCGGGCCGGGCTCGGGCTCCGACTCCGCGCCGAGCTCCTGCACCGCAGGGCGGCGGGCGCGGTCCGCGCGGGTCCAGGCCGCCTCCAGGGCCCGCCGCTCCTCCTCGTCCGCCCCGCACAGCAGGGCGAGGCGGTCGACCACGGCGAACTCCTCGGGGACGGTCGCGCCGGAGCAGTAGCGGTGGAGGGTGGACGCGCTGACGCTCAGGCGCCGCCCCAGCGCCTCGTAACTCCTCCCGTCCTGCGCCTTCATCGCGCGCACGAGCCGAGCGAACTCCTCGACGGCGGCGTCCTTCGGCATTCCATCCCCCTCGACCATGCGTCCCACCCTTCACGTCCTTGCACGTCAGCAGGGGTGGAATGGTTCCGGGACGGATGGTGGGCGCGTCACCGTTGCAGGCGGTGGGTGGCGGCCTCGACGCTGGTGGAGCACTGACCGAACGACCCGACGGGGGATCCACCAGCATGAACAAGTTCCGTACCGCACTCGCCAGCGCCGCCGCTGCCGCCCTGGGCCTCGCGGCCCTCGCCACGGCCCCGGCGCAGGCCGCCGCCCAGCCCGCCTTCCTCGCCGCCTCCCAGATGCCGCCCTCGTCGACGCCGTGGACCGCCACCCAGGTCTTCGCCGGCGTCCCGGAGAACGGCGGCGCCCTCTGCGCCCCGTACAAGATCCCGGCGCAGAACAGCCGCTACCGCGAGTTCAGCACCGAGCTCGACACCAACGGCGTCCAGATCACCACCGTCGCCCGCACCGAGGCCGACGCCGTGAAGCTGGTCGACACCCTCCGTAAGTCCCTCGCCGGCTGCGGCCCCCTGCTTGAGCGGCAGAACCCGGGCCTGAAGGCCGTCAGCGCCTCCCACGGCAAGGTCGCCGTCGAGGAGGGCGCCTGGGTCTACAGCCTGGACACCGCCGACCCGCAGATCGGCAACACGGACATCCACCTCTTCTCCGTCGGCCGCGACGGCCGCGCGGTCACCCTCGTCCGCTGGGGGCAGATGGGCGACCTGGCGGACGCCCCGGTGACCGCCTTCAAGACGACCACCCGTACCGCCGTGAACAAGCTCTGGCCCTGACCGAGCGCTAAAGCCGGCCGAGGGCGAACCACAGCTCCATCCGTACGTCCGCGTCGTCCAGGTCCATGGCCAGGAGCGTCGCGCAGCGCGCGATGCGCTGGCGGACGGTGTTGCGGTGGATGTCCAGGGCGACGGCCGTGCGGTCCCAGTTGCCGTGCAGCGAGAGCCAGGTCCGCAGCGTCTCGGTGAGCGGTTCGTGGAGGGGCGCGAGCAGGGTGCGCGCGTACGCCGTCGCCTCCGCCGCGTCCATCAGCCCGCCGAACCCGGCGGGCCGGTGGCGTACGAGGTCCGTACGGGTCGCCTCCGCCCGGCGCAGCGCCCGCGCGGCCTGCGCGTCGCCGACGGCCAGGTCGCCGGCCGCGACGGGGGCGCTGACCCCGAGGGTCCAGCCGGGCTGGGCGGTGACGGGAGAGGAGGCGGGGAGCAGCAGTCGTACGGACACGGGGGTGCCGTGCGGCTCGCTGCTCCCCGCCTCCGCGTCGGCGCGTCCGGGTGCGCCCCCGCCCGCACCGCCCCCACCCGTGCTGCCCGTGCCGCCCCCGCCCGCGTCCACCAGCGCCGTCCCCAGTGCCGCGCCCAGGCTCGGGGCCGCGAACGGGGTGCCGTCGCCGCCTCGGGCGTGGACGACCGTCCAGGGGCCCGGGCCGAGGGGACGTGAAGCCTCCTCGACGTCGGCCCCGAGGAGGAGGCGGACCAGGGCCGTGTCGCGGGCCGAGACGTCCGCGCCGCGGTGCGGGGCGGTCAGCAGCGAGAGCAGGACGACGGCGACGCCCGCGATGGTGTGGTCCCCGGGCTCCCGGCTCTCCGTGGCGACCCCGAGGGTCAGCCCGTCGCCGCCGCCCAGCGCGTACGCGGCCAGGCGCAGCCCGTCGCCCTCGCCGCTCGCCGTGGCCGGGCCGCCGGGCCGGTGGCCCACCACGCCCGCCAGCTCCATGAGCGCCAGGGACACCGTGCCCGGCAGCTCCCGCCCCGCCGCCGCGTAGGGCGTGCCGTCCGCCGCGTACAGCACCGCCCGCCCGCCGAGCCGGGAGGCGAGCGCCCCCAGGACCGCCGGGACGGGCGCGGGACGGGCGGCCGCCACGGCGAGCGACTGCTGGGCCTCCGTCACCCGCCGCAGCTCCCGGTGGCGGGCCTCCGCCATCAGCCGCCAGACCGCCCGGGCGACCGCCGTGAACGGCGTCTGCGGCGGCACTTCGAGCAGCGGCAGCCCGTGCCGCTCGCACGCGGCGACGAGGGCCGCGGGGACGGTGTCGTACACCGGCGCGACACCGAAGCCGAGAGCCGCCGCCCCCGCCTCCACGACCCGCTCGACGTAGTGCGCCGGGTCCGGGAGCTGCACGCCCGCCGTCATCAGGAGCTCGCCGCCGAGCAGGTACGGGTACGGGTCGGCCATCTCGGAGGTGTGCACCCAGTGGATGGCGGCGTCGGCCGGTCCCGCCAGGCGCCGCAGCCCGAGGTCCTTCCGGCCGAGCAGTGCGGCCAGCGAGACGGGTGGGGCCGGTGGCGTGGACGTCGGTTCTTGCGCGGCCATCGCTATGGACCTTTCGTACATCGCACCGGATTGACAGTGGATGAAACTTACGCTTCTTCGTCGCTTTCCGGCCACCTAGCCTCGTGCCATCCAGCGGCCGCGGGTACGGGCGGATGTCCTCGCGAACAGTCACTGGTTGTCACTCCACCGCACGACACGCCACCGGAACGAACGAGGGAGGGCCCACCCCATGGCCGTCGACTACACAGTGATCGTCCTGTACTTGGCCGGCATGCTCGCGATGGGCTGGTGGGGCATGCGCCGCGCCAAGTCCAAGAGCGAGTTCCTGGTGGCGGGCCGTCGGCTCGGCCCCTGGATGTACTCCGGGACCATGGCCGCCATCGTTCTCGGCGGCGCGTCGACGATCGGTGGTGTGGGCCTCGGCTACAAGTACGGCCTCTCCGGCGCCTGGATGGTCTTCGCCATCGGCCTCGGCCTGCTGGCCCTCTCGATCTTCTTCTCCGCCCGGATCGCCCGGCTGAAGGTCTACACCGTCTCCGAGATGCTCGACCTGCGTTACGGCGGCAAGGCCGGCGTCATCTCGGGCGTGGTCATGTGGGCGTACACGCTGATGCTCGCGGTCACCTCGACCATCGCGTACGCCACGATCTTCGACGTCCTCTTCGACCTGCCCCGCACGGTCGCGATCGTGCTCGGCGGCGCCATCGTCGTCGCGTACTCGACGCTCGGCGGCATGTGGTCGATCACGCTCACCGACATGGTGCAGTTCGTGGTGAAGACCATCGGCGTGCTGATCCTGCTGCTGCCGATCGCCGTCATCAAGGCGGGCGGCTTCGCCGAGATGAAGGCCCAGCTGCCCACCGAGTACTTCGCGCCGCTCGGCATCGGCGGCGAGACGATCTTCACGTACGTCCTGATCTACACCTTCGGCATGCTCATCGGCCAGGACATCTGGCAGCGGGTGTTCACCGCGCGGACCGACAAGGTCGCCAAGTGGGGCGGCACGGTCGCCGGTACGTACTGTCTCGTCTACGCCCTGGCCGGCGCCGTCATCGGTACCGCGGCCAAGGTGCTCTACCCGAACCTGCCCAGCGCCGACGACGCCTTCGCGACGATCGTCAAGGACGAGCTGCCGATGGGCGTGCGGGGCCTGGTCCTCGCCGCCGCGCTCGCCGCGGTGATGTCGACCTCCTCCGGCGCGCTGATCGCCTGCGCCACCGTCGCCAACAACGACATCTGGTCGCGGCTGCGCGGTCTCACGGCCAAGGGCGGCGGTGCCGAGGAGCACGACGAGGTGAAGGGGAACCGTCTCTTCATCCTCCTCATGGGCATCGCCACGATCGCCATCGCGATCGCCCTCAACGACGTCGTCCAGGCGCTGACCGTCGCGTACAACCTGCTGGTCGGCGGCCTGCTCGTGCCGATCCTCGGCGGTCTGCTGTGGCGCCGGGGCACCGTGCAGGGCGCGCTCGCCGCGGTCACGGTCGGCGGCCTGTCCGTGATTGGCCTGATGTGGGCTTACGGAATCTTGGCAAATGAGCCTGTTTACTATGGTTTGTTGGCCTCGCTCGCCGCATATGTGATCGTTTCCCTGGCGACCCGCCCGACGGACGCCGCCGTGCTCGCCCACTGGCGTGACCGGCTGGCGGGCCGGAACACCCCCGAAACGGACGCCGACACCGGCGCCGACGCCGACCCGACGAAGCCGGAGACCGTGCCGGTGTCGTCGTCGGCGACCGGCTGACGGCACCAGACTCCCGGCCGGGGCCCGAGACGACCCTCGGGCCCCGGCCGGACACCACCGACACACCCAGGAGGACCCGACCATGAGCAGCAGCGACCAGAACGCCTTCCGCGGCCCCACCGACTCGTCCCGCATCCCGCGGTACGCCGGTCCCGCGACGTTCGCCCGGCTGCCGCGACTCGACGAGGTCGGCACCGCCGACGTCGCCGTGGTCGGCATCCCCTTCGACAGCGGTGTCTCCTACCGCCCCGGCGCCCGCTTCGGCGGCAACGCGATCCGCGAGGCCTCCCGCCTCCTGCGCCCGTACAACCCGGCGCAGGACGCCTCGCCGTTCGCGCTCGCGCAGGTCGCCGACGCCGGTGACATCGCCGCCAACCCGTTCAACATCAACGAGGCCGTCGAGACGATCGAGGCCGCGGCCGACGACCTGCTCGCCACGGGTGCGCGCATGATGACCCTCGGTGGCGACCACACCGTCGCGCTGCCGCTGCTGCGCTCCGTCGCCAAGAAGCACGGCCCGGTCGCGCTGCTCCACTTCGACGCGCACCTCGACACCTGGGACACGTACTTCGGCGCCGAGTACACCCACGGCACCCCGTTCCGCCGCGCCGTCGAGGAGGGCATCCTCGACACCTCCGCCCTGTCGCACGTCGGCACCCGCGGCCCGCTGTACGGCAAGCAGGACCTGACCGACGACGAGAAGATGGGCTTCGGCATCGTCACCTCGGCGGACATCTACCGCCGCGGCGCCGACGAGGTCGCCGACCAGCTGCGCCAGCGCATCGGTGACCGCCCGCTGTACATCTCCATCGACATCGACTGCCTCGACCCGGCCCACGCCCCCGGCACCGGCACCCCGGAGGCGGGCGGCATGACCTCCCGCGAGCTCCTGGAGATCCTGCGCGGCCTGTCCTCCTGCAACCTGGTCTCGGCGGACGTGGTGGAGGTGGCCCCGGCCTACGACCACGCGGAGATCACGGCGGTCGCGGCGTCGCACACGGCGTACGAACTGACGACGATCATGTCCCGCCAGATCGCGGCGGGGCGCGCCTCCGGCGCGAAGTAACCCCTGGGGTCGGGGGGGGGGGGGCGGGGGGGGGGGGGGGCCCCCGGCCCCCCCCCCCCCCGCCCGCGCCCCCCCCCCCCCCCGGGCCCGCCCGAGCCCAGCCCCCCCCGCGGGGAGGACGCCGCCC